>NZ_JBMPPD010000039.1:0-37713 GCF_049339825.1 Undibacterium sp. RuRC25W
GGTGAGATGTGTGTAGTTCATTATGCAATTTCGACTGGCCGGTCAAAAAGGCACAAATGCTATCGCATCTTGCCCTCATTAACCGGTACCGTTCATAAATTGCACTTCATCCTAGAATTCGCCTTCTGCATTAAGAAAATTTATCGCAGAAATGAAATTAGCGACTGAGATCTTAGTACGCAATCTGACGCGCGCTGGCGATCTAGTAACTAGCTTTAAGCATGTCGCTGTTGATAGGACCAGCTCAAAACGAAGGCAATTCTCGTTAGCCGATCTTACCGCAGAAATTTTACTAACAATGAACCCAACCCTTTCACAGGAGCAATGTTGCATAAAACAAGATATTGATAAAACGATCAATATGGACAGTTTTCCTGGCCCACTAGGACAAGTATTAATCAACCTGATCAACAACGCGATCATTCATGGAATTGATGCGTCTAAGGACGGGTTAATACACATCAGCGCTCAACGTCTTGATGAGAACAATATTCTGCTGCAAATCAAAGACAACGGCAGAGGAATCCCAAGTGATCATCTACGCCGGGTATTTGAGCCCTTCTTTACAACACGTCTTGGCCAAGGAGGATCCGGAATGGGTTTGCACATTGTGCACAACCTCGTCACTGGCTTGTTGGGTGGGAAAATTATTGTAATCTCTGAACGAGAATATGGTGGAACAACATTCCAGCTCACACTACCAACTACGGCACCGGAGAGCGAAATGACGAACGATGCAGGAATAATGCACAAGTAAGATTAGAGAGAGTGTGTGTGATAGCAAAAAACGATAGTGATGCGCTTAGCAACGCTAACGACGAGAATACCCACCTAGATCTTATAGCGAACTCAATAGCTAAAAAAGAAAAAGCCCCTGACGAATCAGGGGCTTAATCAGAATTACTGGCGGAGGCGGTGAGATTCGAACTCACGATACAGGTTTAAGCCCATATGCTTCCTTAGCAGGGAAGTGCCTTCGGCCACTCGGCCACGCCTCCACACTATTACCAACCTTACCCGAGAGCTCGGCAGTAATCGAGATCAAGATAATAGCGGTTCAACTGCCTTTGGTCAACTATTGCGGTACACAAAAATAGTTTTTTTCAAACTGTATTGCCTCAAACGAATAAAACAGGACCAAATTGAGCACAATCCCGCCATTCATCCTTTGTTATGCGCTTTCGAGACCAAATGCTTTATGCAAGGAACGTACCGCAAGTTCCATATATTTCTCATCAATCAACACAGAGATTTTGATTTCCGACGTAGAAATCATCTGGATATTGATGCCCTCTTCCGACAAAGTACGGAACATCTGGGATGCGATACCGACATGGCTACGCATGCCAACGCCAACCACGGACACTTTCGATACTTTGGAATCACCGGCGATACTTGCAGCACCGATGTGTGCTTTAACACTACCCTCGAGGACTTCCATCGCTTTTTGGTACTCGCCGCGTGGAACAGTGAAAGTAAAGTCTGTTTTCCCTTCAACAGACTGGTTCTGGATAATCATATCGACTTCGATATTAGCATCTGCAACCGGACCGAGAATCTGGTACGCGATACCTGGACGATCAGGTACGCCCAATACAGTAATTTTGGCTTCATCACGGTTAAACGCGATGCCGGTGATGGTAGCTTGTTCCATGTGTGTATCTTCCTCAAACGAAATCAGAGTGCCGGATTTTGCTTCTTCTTCCAGCGGCATTAGCGGGTCAGTCAATGACGACAAGACCCGGGTAGGCATACGGTAGTTACCAGCAAACTCAACTGAGCGAATTTGCAAAACTTTGGACCCGAGGGATGCCATTTCAAGCATTTCCTCAAAGGTGACCGTATTTAAACGGCGAGCATCAGAAACAACGCGTGGATCCGTCGTGTAGACACCATCCACATCGGTGTAAATCAGGCATTCCTGCGCCTTCAATGCCGCCGCGACAGCCACCGCAGAGGTATCTGAACCACCACGCCCAAGCGTTGTGATATTGCCGTGCTCATCGACGCCTTGAAAACCAGTGATGATGACAATCTTGCCCGCATCCAGATCAGCCCTCACTTTGGCATCATCAATCGATGCAATACGTGCTTTGGTATGAGCGGAATCGGTCTTAATCGCAACTTGCCAGCCAGCGTAAGATACCGCTTGCTTACCAATTGCTTGCAATGCCATTGCCAGCAGACCGACAGATACTTGTTCGCCTGTAGAGGCGATCATGTCGAGTTCACGAGGATCAGGTTGCGCCATAATTTCTTTAGCGAGACCGATGATACGATTTGTTTCGCCGGACATTGCCGATGGCACCACAACTATCTGGTGACCGGCATCATGCCATTTGGCGACGCGCTTGGCGACGTTCTTGATGCGTTCTGTTGAACCCATCGACGTACCGCCGTATTTGTGGACGATTAAAGCCATAGATATAGAAGACTAAAGGGTGAGAAATGAGGTAAATCAACCCCTTACTCTACATGCTGCTCTGCAAAATAACAAGAAGCTTTAAGCCACAATTTCTGAAGAATCCGCGGTATTGGCGAGTTTAAGAACAAATTTTCCGCAGAAAATAAGGCAAACCAACAAGAAAACTGAAAATAAAATAGACAGAATACGCTCTTACCAGGAATAGGCGGCAAATAAGACGACTAGCCAATTCTCGCGTAAGGTATGGGGGTATGTCGATTTTATATGTTTATACCATTGATTAATATAGACATATAAATATACTCCCCCGTAGTATGCAGCTTTACCAAGTTTCAATACAACCAAAAACCAGCAATAGAAGAAATAAATTCAGCCATTTTTCACCAATAAATCACTCAACGGCGTCATATGACTATTTCATCTATCGATATAAACAAGTAATTGCAATGCGTTGTCAGGCAAGCCTCTTTTTTTGCTGCAATTGCGGAATCGCACTGTGAGCCGATCTAAATGCGCGGCAGTTATTCACGCTACGGCATCAACAACCCACCAGCGAACACCTCCGCAAGATTATTATTTATTCAGGTAAGAAAGCGCCAATCCATCCCATCCTTCAAATCCCAAACCTTGCATAGTTTCGATATTTTTTTCATAAATCATCCCAGCATCCGGAAACGCTTCTACTGCGCGATCAATGCTTTCTTCGCGCAATAAATGCAGCGCCGGATAAGGGGAGCGATTAGTGTAATTTTCAATATCATCCAGATCTGTGCCGTCGAACTGGAAATCGGGATGAAAACTTGCCACTTGCAAAATACCATCCAATTCAAGCTCTTCTAATAACCCATCAGCAACCTCCATGAAGTCATTAAAGTCAAGAAAGTCGGTCAGAACTTGTGGATGAATTAGCAGCGTCGTATCGATTTTTTCTGCACTGGTTTCCGCCAGTAATTCAAGTTCGCTGTGAAGTTGTTCCAACAATGCCTCTGGTGTCGTCGCCTCACTCACCACATAACGAATTTGCTTCTTGACGTGGACGGCTTTTGCAAATGGACACAGATTGAGACCAATCACCGCTTTTTCCAACCATTCTTCGGTATGGGCAATCACGGTTTCAGGTGCAATAGGAGTAGTTTTTGGCATGATAAATGGCTTTCAGGTTACAACGCTATCCGGCGTCGTAGCACAGCGTAGAAAATAAAACGACAGTATGCCACCTCAATAAAAAACAGCCCGAAATTTTCGGGCTGTTTTTTTGATTTTAGACCATATCAGTGAAGATTTAAGCAATGTTCGCTGCAATCACCTCACCGAACATCGTCAGTTGACTCAGATTTCTTCGTACAAAGGTAATGTCAAAAATTCGGCAAAGTTTTCCGATGTCGACATTTCTTCAAAAATTACCGCAGCACGGTCATACGTCGGACCATTTCCAGCCACTTCTTTGACCTTGACCAGTTCTTCTGGAATCATGGCGCGCACCATCTCTGCAGTCACTTTACGACCATCTTCCAGATTGCCTTTGGCAGAACGGATCCACTGCCATACCTGAGAACGGCTGATCTCTGCGGTTGCAGCGTCTTCCATCAGGTTATGAATTGGTACACAGCCATTTCCTGCCAACCATGCACCCAGATAATGGATGCCAACGTTAATGTTATAACGCAAGCCTGCCTCAGTGATTGGCGTTTCCGGCTGAAAGTTCAGCAAATCTTTCGCTGTGACTTCAATGTCCGGACGTTGCTTGGAAATTTGATTTGGCGCATCACCCAATACCTTTTTGAATTCAGTCATCGCCAACTCGACCAGACCTGGATGCGCAACCCAGCCGCCGTCGTAACCATCAGTTGCATCACGGGCTTTATCATTGCGTACACCACCCATCGCGATGTCATTTTTTTCTGGATCATTTTTGATTGGAATCAACGCTGCCATACCACCGATCGCAGGTGCATTACGCTTGTGGCATGTTTTCAGCAACAGCAATGCGTAAGAACGCATAAACGGCGCTGTCATTGTTACTTTAGCGCGGTCTGCCAAGCAGAAGTTTTTATCGTTTTTGAATTTTTTAATGCAAGAGAAAATATAATCCCAGCGGCCAGCATTCAAGCCAGAACTGTGCTCACGCAATTCATACAAAATCTCGTCCATCTCAAAGGCAGCGACGATGGTTTCAATCAATACGGTTGCCTTGACGGTACCTTGTGGAATACCGACTTCATTTTGTGCCATCACAAAAATATCGTTCCACAAACGCGCTTCCAAATGGGATTCCATTTTTGGCAGATAGAAGTATGGACCTGCGCCACGTGCCAACTGCTCTTTGGCGTTATGGAATAAAAATAAAGCAAAGTCAAAAATACCACCTGAAACACGCTTACCATCAACCAGGACATGCTTTTCATCCAGATGCCAACCACGTGGACGGACCACCAACGTTGCGATTTTGTCGTTGAGTTTGTATGACTTACCGTTTTGTTCCAAGCTGATCGTGCGGCGCACTGCATCACGCATATTGATCTGACCAGTGATCTGATTATCCCAGTTTGGCGTATTGGAATCTTCAAAGTCAGTCATGTAGCTGTCTGCGCCAGAGTTGAACGCATTGATAACCATCTTACGTTCAACAGGACCTGTAATTTCAACGCGGCGGCACTCCAAGGCTTTTGGAATTGGAGCGATCTTCCAGTCACCTTCACGGATATGCGCTGTTTCAGGTAAAAAGTCAGGTAACTCACCAGCATCAAGACGCTTCGCACGCTCCACACGCGCTGCCAGCAGCTCCTGACGACGCGGCTCAAATGCGCGACTCAGTTTAGCGACCAGAGCCAATGCTTCTGGCGTCAGAATTTGTTCAAAGCCTGGTTTAATTTCACCAGTAATTTGCATGCCTTCAGGTACATTCAATTGCGTCATTTCAGTCTCCGCGATAAAAGTTTACATCAAAAATAAAATTCAAAAAATTAACTGTGATATTGATCAACAAATCCAATCACGTCAGTCAGCGTGCTACCCACTCCATGTGGCGTCACACCCAATTCCTCCAGCGGTGCGCCAGCACGATTTACCCAGAACGTCGTGTAACCAAACCAGGTTGCACAACAAACATCCCAGCCGTTACTCGACACGAACAAGATATTTTTTGCAGGCACGCCAAATACATCCGGCCCTAATTGATAGGCTTCTGGTGCTGTTTTATATTTACGCACCGCCTCAACCGACATCAAGTGACTAAATAGTCCCTGCATTCCTGCGGCATCCACCGCTGATTGCAACATAGGGGTTGTCCCATTCGATAGAATCGACAATTTATACCCTGCAGACCGCAACGCTTTTAGCGTTACCAGATTTTCCGGAAACGACTCTAACCGGGCATACTGTCCCATTAATGCGTTTTGCGCATCGAGACTTAAATTCAGTGCCAATTTTTTACAGACAAAGATCAACGCATCTTGCGTGACTTCCCAAAATGGCTTGTACATACTGCACATCGTGCGCAATTGAGTGTATTCGATCTGCTTGGTACGCCACATTTGTGCCAACTCGTTACCACGCCCAGGAAAATATTTGTCTGCCAATTGACTGATTGAATACACGTCAAACAAAGTCCCATAGGCATCAAACGCAATTGCATGAATCGTCATGACATTTCTTTCCTAAGTGAAAAAACACAAATACCGGATTAATACAATGCGTTCCAAGCAGCACAGTCGTTTTCGCTTTACCATGCGCACACAACCCTAATGGGCTTGTGTATCAATTGTAAGAATCTGAAACATAGTATATTCAATAAAAATTACTAGAAATACCTAGTTTTATCACTTTATCTTTTACTTTTAGTTAAAAATAAAAGCATTTAGCTCATAATAGACCGCATAAAATGATGGCAATGACCTGCATTAGCAGATTGCACTCAATCCAAAGAGAAAAAACAGATGGATCAATTCAAACAAATTACCACGTTTGTCGAAGTTGCCAACCGAGGCAGCCTCTCTGCTGCTGCCCGCGCAGAGGGCGTTGCGCCCGCAATGATAAGCCGTCGGTTGGATGCCTTAGAGGAAAGGCTTGGGGTAAAATTAATCCAAAGAACCACGCGCAAAATTGCACTAACCAACGAGGGCGCAGCGTTTCTCGATGACTGCATGCGCATTCTCGCGGATCTCGAAGAAGCAGAGTCCTCCGTTTCGGAACGCAGTTCGAACGCGAGCGGTACGCTGACCGTCTCTGCTCCAGCAGGATTTGGCAGGCGACATGTTGCACCGCTGATCCCCTCATTTTTAGCAGAGCATAGCGATCTTAAACTCACTCTCAGCCTGAATGACCGAGTGGTCGATCTGATTGGTGAAGGCGTTGACGTCGCTATTCGTATCGCTTCATTAACTGACTCGAATCTGATCGGCGTTAAGCTGGCAGACAATAAACGCGTTGTCGTCGCTGCGCCAAGTTATATCAAACGCCAAGGTACCCCTAAGAGTATCGACGAATTAAGCGCTCATAACTGCCTCGCTTTTAGTAGCGATGGCAGCCAACGCGGCTGGACCTTTCGCCAGAACGGTAAAAATGTCACGATCAAGGTCGATGGCAATATGGTCTGCAATGATGGCGAGGTTTTACATGACTGGGCGATGGCCGGCAAAGGCCTTGCCTGGCGCTCCATGTGGGAGGTGGGTGCGGAGATCGAATCTGGGAAATTAGTCACGGTTCTGGATGAATACACGGCACCTGGTAACGATATCTACGCTATTTTTGCGCAGCGACGTCATTTACCGTTGCGTATCCGCTCATTCATCGACTTTCTCAGGCAAGCCTATAGTGATCCGTTTTACTGGAAAAAAATTTAATCCTCATAAAAAAACGGGCATAAAGCCCGTTTTTTTATGGTGCATCGTCAGTTTAAAACTCCTCCCAATCACCCGCCTCACTCAAAGATGATGGTCTTGATTTTTTTCTTGAAGCTGATTTTGGCGCAACAGCACTTCTGATTGCTTTCACTGGTTTGATAGCTGATTTTGCTGCATATGACACAGATGCAGCACCAGTTTTCTTTGCAGCAGATGCTGCTACTGATGAGACAGGATGTTGATCAATGACGTTCGATATTTTAAAAATACCAACGGCCTTATTAAGATTGTGCGCCTCTTCACGCATGCTACCTGCAGCAGCGGCAGCCTCTTCGACTAAGGCAGCGTTTTGCTGTGTTGCCTCGTCCATTTTTGCGATCGCTTGGTTCACCTGTTGGATGCCATCACTTTGCTCAGCGCTAGCCGCTGTGATCTCAGCCATAATGTCAGCAACACTTTTAATCGACACCACAATTTCATCCATCGTCTTACCAGCATCATCCACCAAACGAGATCCTTCATCAACCTTATCAACGGAATTACTAATGAGTTCTTTAATCTCTTTGGCAGCGCCTGCAGACCGTTGCGCGAGATTTCGCACTTCCGTCGCCACTACGGCAAATCCACGTCCTTGCTCACCTGCCCGCGCGGCTTCCACCGCTGCATTCAGGGCCAGAATATTGGTCTGGAACGCAATACCATCAATCACGGCGATGATATCAACGATCTTCCGTGAGCTTTCTTTAATTGAAGACATGGTGTGCACCACATCGCCAACGACACGACCACCTTTAGTCGCCACCTCAGACGCAGTCAATGCCAAGCTGTTCGCTTGACGTGCATTATCCGCATTTTGCTGCACAGTGGATGTCAACTCTTCCATCGAGGAAGCAGTCTCTTCCAGGCTCGCAGCCTGCTGCTCGGTCCGCGTTGATAATTCCATATTGCCCGTAGCAATTTCTTCAGAGGAAACAGCAATCGAACCACTACTTTGACGGACCATCGTGACAGTTTGTACAAGACTCTGGCGCATTGTCTCTAGACCAGAAACCAATTGCCCCATTTCATCATTGGACTCAGGCGTTAATTGATTCGTCAGATCACCATCACCAATAGCAGTAAATTGGACCAGTGCCTGCTGCAGGGGGTGCGAAATAGCGCGCAATAAGAAATGCGCAGAAATAAACACGGCAGTCAAACCAGCAACAACACCCAAAATGTCGACCCACATAAAAATCGTTAAGTCGCTTTGGCTTTTTTTCAGCAACTCACTAGAGCTAACAAACTGATACTCGGCAAGCTCGCCAATTTTTGCTGAATATGGCGAAAATTTTACTGGAACAATCTCAGTATTAATTCGATCCGCCTCTTCTTTATTACCGGCCTTAATTGCTGCCAACATCGGTTGATGGGCTTCTTTTAAATAGGTATCACGAAGTGAAATGAGATCTGCTACTAATTTTTTTTCCGACTCGTCCAGCGGCAAACTAAGATACTTTTTAAAGTTCTCGTCTGACTTAACCACGAACTCTTCTGACTTACTGATCGTCGTCGATACACTGGCAGCATCTGGATGAGCGATCGCTCTATCAAGTGCAGTTCTAGAACTTAAGAGCCAGACCCGAGATTGCTCCAAACTATCAACTGAAGGCAACTGGTTGGCAAATAATTCTTGGATCACCGCATTACTATTGCGCACGCCGTAAATACCCATTAATCCACCAATAGTCAACAGGATGGCCATAAAAGCCATGGTGCCAATCAACCTCAACCTGATCGTTAAATTAATCATCACTACCCTCTTAATCAGTCTTTTTCAAATACACCAGAGTACAAAAAACACAGGCCTCAGTATTGATTAAAAACAATATTTTATGTTCACACTACAGCTCAACATAAAATTGTTTTACTAAAAAATACGAGACACATTTACAAAAGCTCAAAAAAAATCCCCGACAAAATCGGGGATTTTTTATTTGCAAGGCTGTTATATCAGCCCATCAAACCTCAAATTACAGAGGAGCGATGTTGGAAGCTTGCTTACCTTTTGGGCCTGTCGTTACTTCGAAAGAAACGCGTTGGTTTTCTTTCAAAGATTTGAAGCCGGAAGATACGATTGCGGAGAAGTGAGCGAACAAATCTTCGCCGCCTTCATCAGGAGTAATGAAACCAAAACCTTTAGAATCATTGAACCACTTAACAATACCTGTTGCCATTACTATTTCCTATTTCAGTTAATTTGGGCATATGCCCGATAGATCGTTTCAACCAAGTAAGAAATGACAGACTGATACTGCACTACCACTTTGAATCTCAACGACTAGTTGATTATACGCATAATCTATGGGAGAAAGTAAATAAAAAATGAAGATATCTGCAAATATATTCAACTTTCAGTCTTTACGTGTGCATTTAGCCGACATCAAACTGATTTTTTACGTAAAACATACCAATTTATTATTAAAAATACATTATTTCTTTTGATTAGTGCTACTGCAACATTGTCCCAGCGTGTTAAACGTATTGCAGGATGATCAGGGTCTCTCATCGCAGCAACCAGTGATGCTGACCTTTCGGCCCACTCACGCTACAAAAACACCTTACCAGTCCAGGAAAAAGGAAGCTATACAGTAATATAGTGATGCCACACCCAACTCAACCCTCAGTTTTTACCTGAGCGGCAAAAGGAGCATCAATGACGATCGCGCCCTTTGCTTCTGCTACACAAGGCAAAATCCAGCATTCCGCTTTTTCTTCAGCACTCAGTCCAGGCCAATCGATCCGATACCGAATTTCGCCATCAACTAATTTACACATGCATGCCCTGCATGTGCCATTTCTACAAGAGTTTGGCAAACGTATTCCGGCCAAGAGAGACGCTTCCAGAATACTTTGCCCATGTAACACCGGATACTGCCATTCCTGAAGCAATATCGTCACACTCCCATCCTGAACGTTTTGTTCCATGAGTTTTTAAGCAGTCCTTGTTATTTGCGCTGAATTTTACTAAATTGAAATGAGCACTTGATCAAATAGGCAGGCTCAGGCGCGCAAGACAATTCAGGAGTTCAGCATGAATCATGCAAACATGACATTAAAAACACCTTCCCACCAACTGTCCAGTGATCGCCGCAACAACCGAGCGCCAGATTTTATTTTACTAGAAGTCGACCCTAGAGACGTCATAGAAGGCGCCATGGTTGACGGTATCTATTATGCTCAAGATATTCAATCCGTAGGCCACATGCGGGAACACTGCCCCTATTGCATGAGCACCAAACTGCAATTGGTTTTGCGCTACAAACATGTAAAACGTTCACATTTATTCTGCAACTCATGCACCCGCTGCTTCGATGCGCTATACCCTGACGGAACCTCTGCACTTGTCGTTGGTGCGATGTCACTAGTGTGAACGCTGCAG
This sequence comes from Undibacterium sp. RuRC25W, assembly GCF_049339825.1. Classification (NCBI taxonomy): domain Bacteria; kingdom Pseudomonadati; phylum Pseudomonadota; class Betaproteobacteria; order Burkholderiales; family Oxalobacteraceae; genus Undibacterium; species Undibacterium sp. RuRC25W. The sequence continues at coordinate 10,688 of NZ_JBMPPD010000039.1, forward strand.
GCAATAAAAAACCGTAGCATCAATATTCTGATCTACGGTTTTTGAAGCCAGCCTTATCAGAAGGCAGCAACTGCTTTTAAACGACAGTTTGCAAACGCATCGCAATGCCCATATCACCAGCGACTTTGAGCTTACCCATCATAAATCCATTCATTGGATTGAGTTCGCCATTCAACAGCGCAGAGAGATCTTTCAAAGAAATCGTGATCGTACAAGCGGCATCCGTATTTTCATTAGAAACCGTATTAGGTGCTGAAACGGCATCAACGAATACAACGCCATCACTACCACAATCAAATTTCAAGGTTGCGTTGAGCCCGCTGTTGTCGCCAACTTTAGCGCGAATTGTCTCAGTACACGTTTGCAAATCCATGCCTACTCCTTTAAGTTATAAGACTTACGCAAAAATATCCCACTTGATCTCTATTATCAAAACAAACCAAGAATGAGAGATGTTTTTGCGTAAGTCACAAGTTAAAAACAAAATCACTTTAGCATGCATCCCTTTCGAGGAACAATACTAGACAACTTCCAATCAAAATCAATCCCAAGCGAAATGCGCAGGGTTATTTCAAGATACAGCTTAACAACCAGTAATGCTGATTTCTGAAAATCCGGATATCTCTGACGTTTGGACCAAATTTTTTACGTAACGCACTATCCGTCGGGAAGTTTTTAAGAATACCGACCCGTTCTCCATCTTGGCGGATACGGAACTGATAGGTATTACCTTCCGCATCTGTCCGAGCGATCGGCGTGCTGCTACCTTCAATATAGTTATTATCAATCAGTACCAACAAACTTCCTTTACCCGCGCCTTTACTTAACTTGGTTAATAATGCAGATTGCTCTTCACGTTTAACATGAGACCAGAAAAATCCTGCAAAGCAAGCTGAATACTGTCCCGCTGTCGCATCCGGCAATTCGTATAGATCGACCAAATCAAAAGTAGTGTTTTCTGAAGGGTAAGATTTTGTTTGGGCAATATTGAGCATCGACTGATTAATGTCAGTAGCAACCACTGATGCCGCATAAGGCGCGAACTTTTCAGTCCAATAACCTGTTCCACAAGCCACTTCAAGAACCTGATGATTTTTGAGTAACTCACAGATGCGATTCTGCATCTCTTGCAAATCAGCCAAGCGCTCCGGACGCTCGTACACTTGCTCTAAGTGCTGTGCGCGTTGAGCGTAATATTCACGCATTATTTCTTCAGTCATTTTGTTTATCTAATAAAAAGTTAATCAGTTCGACAAATCCGGCCCCACATTCATGCTGCGTCACAAAACGTGGATGGGTATCGAATCTATCCAGGTATTTTTTTACATTTGCCACACCGACCGACCAAGGGTAATGTGCAAACATACTGGCATCATTAGGAGAGTCGCCAATGAATACACAACAGTCACGCGCAGCGTCATCATCAATACCAAAAATCTCTGCCAATAACCGCTGCGTCATCGTTTGTTTAGAAAACGGCATCACCGACGCGTGAGCATGGATATTACTCGTCGTCGAGTACAAGCCATGCTCCCTAATAAAGGTGACAATTTCTTTAACGCTTTCGACTGGCAAAGCAGGAATTTTTTCGCCAATATCAAACGCAAGATCGCCGATTCTCTGCTGCGCGTCCAACGCAATCTTTACTCCAGGAAAGCGCTGTTCAAGTTGCACCGCGAAGCGCTCAAGGCGCTGCTTGTGTTGCTTGCGCGTCTGTGCATCCGCATAAAATAAAGCGTGCTGCACACCTTTACCATCAAGCCAAAAGGCGCTAGCTCCGTTCTCGGCAATCACCGCATCAAAGTTACATAGGCGCAGTAATGGCAGTGTCCAATATGTGGGACGCCCCGTTACCGCAATCCTCAATAACCCTGCCCGTTTAGCCCTGTCCAGCGCATCCAAACTTGCAGCACACAGTTGACCGTTGGTCGTCAATGTATCATCAATATCCGTCAACACCACGCGCAACTGAGGCAGCTGACCATGCGACCATTCATGCAGTGCCTTCATACTTATAAATCGTAATTATCTTTATTGCCTTGCAAAACACTATCAACCATCTTGCGAGTCAGTGTTGGATTTAAGAGTTCAATAAAGGTATAGACATAACTACGTAAATACGCCCCCTGCTTAATCGCTACGCGTGAGACGTTCATCCCAAATAAGTGACCTACCGAGATAGCGCGCAGATTTTTATCACGTTCCGCATCAAATGCCATGCCAGCAATAATGCCGATCCCCATCCCTAGCTCAACATAGGTTTTGATGACGTCTGCGTCAATAGCTTCAAGCAGAATATCGGGCTTAAGATTGCGAATCTGAAATGCCTGGTCAATCTTGCTACGTCCAGCAAAAGCAGCATCGTAAGTTACAAGTGGAAATTCGGCGATTTCTTCCAGCGTCACATTTTTCACCCGTAACAAAGGATGATCAACTGGGACGATCACAACATGCTCCCATTGATAGCAAGGCAGAGAAATCAACCCATCAAAACCAGCAATCGACTCTGTCGCTATCACAAGATCTGCCTGATCGCGCATCACCATTTCAGCAATCTGCTTCGGGTTTCCTTGCAATAGAGACAATCTCACCTTAGGGAATTTTTGCATAAACGCTTGAACAACCATCGGCAAGGCGTAGCGTGCCTGCGTGTGGGTCGTTGCAATGGTAAAACTACCACTATCCTGAGCCGCATATTCTTTGCCAATACGCTTGAGACCGTCGATTTCTTGCATAATCAGTTCAACCGACTTCAAAACAGCACGCCCAGGTTCAGTCAAACCACGAATACGCTTACCGTGCCGAGTAAAAATATCCACACCCAACTCTTCTTCTAACTCAATAATGGCCTTAGAGACGCCTGGTTGTGAAGTAAACAGCGCTTTCGCTGCCTCAGTCAGATTAAAATTCTGCCTGACGGCTTCCCGGACAAAGCGTAATTGATGTAGGTTCATGGGTCGCTAAAATAAGTTGGCTTATGCTATTAAACTTCGGTAAAACAAAGTTGATATACTTCTAGCAGTATATAGAGACCACGACAAGAATTCCATGCTCAATCAAAGATACCCAAGCCTGAAACCGATTTTTTTTAACACTCTCAGTGTTTTGATGTTGTTTTCACATTGTTTTACAGCGACGGCTGAGACGATCCCCGCACAAAAAGTACAATCCCGACCGATTAAGGTTTGCCTGGCACTATCTGGGGGTGGCGCACGAGGATTCGCCCATTTAGGTGTACTTAAACAACTGGAAGAGATGCACATTCCTATTGATTGCATTGCAGGTACCAGTATGGGCGCAGTAGTTGGCGGGCTGTATGCTGCTGGCATGTCGGCAACTGAGATAGAAAATAAGTTACAAAAACTCAAGCTCAACGACATCGCACTTGATCGTATTGATCGAAGGGAGTTACCACAGGCGGTGAGAGAAGAAGATGACCGTTACCCACTCGGCGCCACATTAGGATTGAGCGAAAACGGCGTACGACTACCTACTGGCGCCATACAAGCCAGTCAATTTCAAGAGTTAATTCAAAGCTGGACTGCGCATTTACCACCAGAGATCCGTTTTGATCAATTACCGATCCCGTTTAGGACAGTTGCAACTGATCTTGAAACGGGTCAAATGGTCGTTTTTGACAAGGGATCATTACACAAAGCAATTCGCGCAAGTATGGCAGCTCCTGGTGTTTTTGCGCCGACGGAAGTCAATGGCCGATTACTCTCAGATGGCGGACTAGTTCGCAATTTACCAGTCGATATTGCTCGTAGCATGGGTGCTGATGTCGTTATCGCAGTCAATATTGGCACGCCACTGATGGCCCGCGACCAACTACAAACATTGTTCAATGTGAGTCAGCAGATGATTAATATTCTCACTGAACAAAACGTGCAAGCACAGAAGGCCTCACTCCGTAGTGGAGATATATTAATTGAGCCTGATCTGGGGAATATTGGATTCATGGATTTTTCTCGATCACAAGAGGCTAGTCTCATTGGCGAGGCGGCAACAAAAAAAATGGCGGACAAACTAAAGAGATTATCGTTACCAGAACAAGTCTTCATGAGCACTCAGCGCATGAGGCTCAACCCACAACTACCGCCGATCAAGATCAGCTTCATTGACATTAACAATGAGAGCAAAATTCCGGAAAAAGACATTCGGCGTCAATTGGGTATTCAAATTGGCAGCATCTATAACACGGATGACATCAATCGGAGATTGGCGGTGTTGAACAACGCCAGGGAATTTGACAGTATCAACCATGAACTGATACAGCGAAACGATGAATACGGCATCAGAATCGACGCACGAGGTCGCAATTGGGGCCCACATTTTTTACGTTTTGGCCTAAATTTATCAAGTGGTTTTGACGCTATCGGCGGCTTTCGTCTTCAGGTCGGCCATCGACGTCCATGGCTCAATGACAGCGGCTTAGAGTGGCGAACTGACGCTGAATTTGGAAATCAAATTAAATTACATACAGAACTACGCCAACCAGTTTTCGAACGTGAAGGAATGTTTGTCTCGCCATATATCGAATTCAATGATAGTACGATCAATCAATATGATGGAGACAGCCGCATTGCTGAACTCGATTTACGCACCGAAAAAGCTGGGATAGATTGGGCATTCAGGCTAGGTGAGCAAAGTAAACTAGGTGAAGCTCGGATTGGACTTAACTATAACCGCTTCAGTGTACACTCCAAATTAGCAGGCGTTATCTCTAATCCTGATGGGACAGTGACGAGTCCAACCTTCCCAAGCGGCAGCATTCAACAAGTTGGCATAAAAACGTCGGCGACAATCGATCAATTGAGCGATCCCAACTTCCCTAGGGATGGCTATAAAGTCGCTGGAAGTATCTTTTTTGGTCTCAACAGAAGTGAAAAAAACTATCAAGAACTCTCATTTAGCAGTGAATGGGCAAAAAGTTTTCAAAGCCATAGTATCAATCTGAAGTTCAGCGGCGCTGGCTTGCTCCAGACAAGCACCGAACTTCAAGGAATTGGCTCGACCTTAGGCGGCTTCCAAAAACTATCTGCCTATCAGCAAGACCAATTCAGTGGCAACTACATGCTTTACGGCAGTGCCACCTATCTACTTCGGGCAGTGAATTTTGAAATGGCGGGTCAGAGCCTGTTTCTAGGCTCTTCGTTAGAGGCAGGCAACGTCTGGAACACGCGCAATCAGATAACAGTCCCCTCCCTACGAAAAAGCTTAAGCTTATTTGCTGGCTTTGATAGTTTTATGGGGCCGATTTATCTGGGATTTGCGGTTGGACAGAACGGTGCAAAAAATGTCTTCTTCCAAATGGGAAGGCAATAAGAACTACCACCCAAAAAAAACAGACATTGATCTAATAATGGTCAGAAAGCGTCAGCGTAGCCTACGTAGAATATGTCATGAAATAGGATAACAACTGGCGCATTTCTGACGATAGGCATCACATTGATCAGGCTATCCGCCCGAAGCATACAAAAATTTACCACCCTGAATCTTTGCCATTACGCGCGATCTTTGATCCAGACCAACGTGATCTGTCGGCGTCATGTTGATCACACCTTGAGGGACAGCTAAATCGTGCGTAGTTTCAAGACTCGCCCTTAAAGCAAGACGAAAAGCCTTGGTACCGGGTCGCGCCACTTTTACGGCCTCAGTAATACCGTGTGCTGTCAACAGATAGGCACCCCATGCATCGGCGGCAAATTGTGTAACACCATTCATCCCACGCTCTGAAGGATAAGCGGCCTGATATCGATCAATAAATTCGGAAGCCGTCTTTTTTACTGCATTATTGGTTGGCAATTGAGACGCGACGACCGCAGGACCGGTAGGAAATAAGGTCCCCTCCACTTCTTTCCCACCTAGCTTTAAAAATTCTGGACTGGCAATACCATGTGTTTGATAAATTTGCCCTTTATACCCCCGCTCAAACAGCGTTTTCTGAGGCAATATCGCTGGTGTGCCAGACCCAGCAATCAGAATAGCATCAGGCTGCGCTGCGATGAGTTTTAAAACCTGTCCGGTAACACTCGCGTCGGTTCTAGCATAACGTTCAGTAGCAACTATCGTGATTTTTCTGATTTCAGCAAGCTTAGAAAATTCGCTCCACCAACCATCACCATAAGCATCTGCAAAACCAATAAAGCCCACTCTTTTGAAACCACGATCAGCCATATTCTGGGTCAGGATAGTCGCCATGTGGGTATCATTTTGCGGCATTTTAAATACCCATTTTCGCTTTTCGTCCATTGGCATCACAATGACGGCAGAAGCCGCCAGTGTCACCATTGGCGTTGAACTTTCTGCCATTACATCCAACATCGCCAGTGCCGACGAGGTCAGATTTGGACCAATCACAATATCAACTTTGTCTTCGGTGATCAGTTTGCGTGCATTGCGCACTGCATTACTCGGATCACTGGCATCATCGAGAATAATGTACTCAACGTGCTGCCCTGCGATTTCTTTTGGCCATAACAACACTGCTTTTTTGGAGGAAGCACCAATCGAAGCAGCTGCGCCTGTCATTGACAAATCCACACCGACTTTGACCTGCGCAGGCGCAGGGACACAGAGAACAGCAGTAAGGCCCACTAAAAGTGATCGAATTGCGTGCATCAATTTTTCCTCAATAACAGTAATAGCGAACAAACGTATCGTCAGATGCCTACTTTCCCTCAGTCTCAACGACGCTTTGATCAATCGCGCCAAAAATTGATTTGCCATTTTTATCCAACATCTCAATTTTGATACTGTCACCAAAATGCATAAATGGCGTCACTGCTTCCCCGGTTGCAATCATTTCTAACGCACGTTTCTCAGCAATGCAGCTAAATCCTTTGGCAGCATCTTTATTTGACACTGTCCCTGAACCAATAATAGTGCCTGCTCGCGCGTTGCGGGTTTTGCATAGGTGTGTAATTAACTGCGGAAATGAAAACACCATATCCACACCAGCATTTGGCTGCCCAACCAGATTACCATTCCAACTAGAACGCAGCGGCAAATGTACTTTACCATCACGCCAGAATTCGCCTAATTCATCAGGAGTGACTGCAACGGGTGAGAAACTGGTTGCAGGTTTGGATTGAAAGAAACCAAAACCTTTCGCTAATTCTGCCGGAATCAGGTTGCGCAGTGACACATCATTGACGAGCATCAGCAAGCGAATGTGCTCTCCGGCATACTGTACATTAACACCCATTGGCACATCGCCGGTAATAATGGCGATCTCACTCTCAAAATCAATCCCCCACTTTTCCGATGCCAACACAATATCATCGCAAGGGCCGATAAAGTCATCACTTCCCCCCTGATACATCAATGGGTCATGCCAAAAACTTTCTGGCATGTCTGCCTGGCGCGCCTTACGTACCAGTTCGACATGGTTAACATAAGAAGAACCATCTGCCCACTGATAAGCGCGAGGTAATGGCGCGAGACAATTTTGAGAAACAAATTCAAAGCTATTGGCTGCACGTCCCGCATTCAGACGGACATATAATTCTTCCAGTTGCGGTGCAATGAAGTTCCAGTCATCGAGCGCACGCTGTAGCGTAGGCGCAATTCCATTGGCGATACAGGCCGTTTTTAAATCACGGGAAACGACGATCAATTGACCATCACGCGAACCATCTTTCAGAGTTGCAAGCTTCATTGTTTTCCTCATTTGTCGTCATCATTACGATTTTACATGAATGAATTATTGAAGTTCACGATAAAGTTGTAGCGATCTATCATTGATTTGTTGCTGCAGTGCGAACCAGAATGATGCTTTATCTATACCTTTCAACGATTAACTCATTGCCCAATCTACAACACTGACGAGAATCAAGGTATAGAATTACTTTTGGCTCGCGTAAAATACGCCTAACTATTTTTGCCTTACCAAGGCATCATTTTTTCTCCGGAATCAGCAATGAACAAACATCGCCGTCTTCGTACTACCCTCGCTTTTTTTAGCCCTATCTTGGCCGCATTGCTCATCAATGCCGGTATCCACGTCAATAGCTCCGCCGCCGACGTTGCATCGCCAAAATCAGGCAAGACTGAAATGCAAGCAGACCATCGCGAAGATAGCCAACGGCTTCTTAAATTAGCAGACTATTATTACGATCAACAGGCTGAATTTGAGCCAATTTCTGCGACCTATATCGGCGACAATCGTTATGACGATCGCCTCCCGCAAACACTGAATCCGGCAATCAAAGCCAAGCACACGTTGATACTGCAACACATCGCCAGACAATTAAACAATATTCCCCGTAAAAATCTGACTGCAAATGATCAAGTAACGTATGACTGCCTGAAGTACGAATTGGATGCAGCCATCCAGATGGCTAAATTCGATGACATGTTAATGCCCATTAATCAAATGGATAGCATTCCTGTCACACTAGCCCAGTTCGCCAGTGGTCAGAGTGCGCAATCACTAACGACGGTCGCCAACTATGAAGCCTATTTAAGTCGACTCAAACAACTGCCCATATGGTTAAAACAGGCAACAGTCAATATGAGGACAGGTATTCATCGTGGCATCGTGTTACCAAAAGCGCTGGTCATTTCCACCCTTCCTCAATACAAAGACTTATTAGCAGATAAAGCGGAGGATCAGGCCTACTATCAGCCGATCAAAAACTTTCCAAAAGATTTCTCTGAAAAAGATATGATTCGCCTGAGTAAAGCCTATCGTGATGTCATCAATCAGTTGACGCTGCCTGCTTTACGTCAGTTCAACCAATTTCTGAACAACGAATATCTTCCAGCGAGCCGCGCAACGACTGGCTGGAGCGCTTTACCAAACGGTGAAAAATGGTACAAAGCTTGGGTTGAAAACCAGACTACCACCCAACTAACACCAGAACAAATTCACGCAATCGGCCTAAAAGAAGTGGCGCGCATCCAAAATGAATACGCCACACTTGGGCCTCGCCTTGGGTACAACGGCGAGCCAAAAGGATTACCTGCATGGATGGAGCAGCAAACACAATACCGCCCATTTAAAACAGAAAAAGAAGTCCTGGATGCCTACCGTGTTATCGATGCACAAATACGTCTGAAGTTACCGGAACTCTTTGGACATATACCAAAGGCGCCACTCGACATCCGCCCAGAGCCAGAGATTAGCCGTGCTACTGCTTCTGATCACTACTCTGCACCAGCGATTGATGGCTCCCGCCCGGGTGTATTCTGGGCCGTCATCAACAATCCAGCCGACTACGCTACGACAGGGATGAAAACCCTGTTTTTACACGAAGGACAACCTGGTCACCATTTCCATTTGGCGACATTGCAAGAATTAGATGTTCCTAAATTCCGAAAAGTCGGTGGCAATAATGCCTACACAGAAGGTTGGGCATTGTATGCAGAAACGTTGGGAACCGACATGGGACTCTACCAGAATGACCCAAGTTCGTATTACGGTCATTTAAGTGATGAAATGTTACGTGCGACGCGATTAGTCGTCGACACAGGCATGCATACAAAAGGCTGGACGCGCGAACAAGGAGTCCAGTATCTCCAAGAAACCCTCGGCTATAGCGAAGCGGTTTCACGCCAGTGCATCGAGCGCTACATGGCGTGGCCAGGACAAGCTCTTGGCTACAAGATAGGCTCATTGAAGATTCAAGAATTACGCCATAAAGCAGAACTAGTACTCGGCAACAAATTTGATCTTCGTCGCTTCCATGATGCAATTTTAAGCGATGGAACCCTTCCATTATCGCTTCTTGAAGCTAAAATGCTGAAATGGATTGCGGAACAACAATCAGCAAAATAGTAACGACAGGCACTTTTATCACAAAGCGCGGTTGACCTTCGAGATTAAGTCAAGCAGAATGATCTAGCTACGTTTTTATTTTAATAAATCGTTTCATCAATGTTGCCAAAGGGGCTGCCCTAACACAAGCTAACGACGGGGCAGTTTCTTTATCACTTTGGTAAGTGACAGTTTTACATGTACAGGAAACGCACTACTACTTAACCCTCAATGATTGACCTTTGCGATGAACAGATCTAAAGCCATCAAAAGCATAGTCGAACAGGCAAACCGTGGGGATTTGGTATTCCCAACCAATGTTGCTGCCTCACTCAAAATTCAACAGGCGCTGGACGATCCGGATTGCGCTGTAGATATCGCAACAAAACTCATCATGAATGAGCCCTTGCTGGCGGCACGTGTTGTTGCTATCGCTAATTCGGCTGCGTTTAATCGCGGCAGTGATGTTACCAATGTCAAAGCAGCCATTAACCGACTGGGATTTCGCTCATTGAAAACAGTCGTCGCCTCCGTCATCGTACGTCAGCTTGCAGGAACCAGTAAGGATTCACACATCCGATCAATGACCAATAAATTATGGGAGCATACTGCGCAGGTTGCAGCACTGTCACAAGTGATCGCCCGCAGAATTACAAAACTTGACGCCGACACTGCAATGTTTGCAGGTATTGTCCATGAAGTGGGTAACTTTTACCTGATATCACGAGCAGAAGAATTTCCAGCATTGTTACAACCAGAGGACATGCTTGATGTCGACGATACCTTGCCAGAATTTGCAGATACAATTATCGACCTAGAATCAAGTGAAGCGATAATTGGACGGGCTGTGATTAAAAATCTGCACCTACCTACGGCAGTCACTGAAGCTCTAGAGGCCCTGTGGTACGGCTTACGTGCCATGCCTCCAGAAACCTTAGGCGACACGATTTTACTTGCTAACGAATTGGCAAGTACACACTCTCCACTTGACTTTAACTCTTACGCTGAACATGAACGCTTTAGTTCGGAAATTGATTTTGTTGTGGGTGATGGCACACTCAATAGCATCCTCGAAGAATCAGAGGAAGAATTAAGATCACTCACTGCCGCACTAATAAGCTAGCGCATTCTTTTGTTGAGCGGTTAATGGAGGAGTCGTCTTGAACTTGCGAACACTCCTCAGAGCGAGGGGTGTTCGCATCACCAGCGCCGTTGCGCAGTCAGCTAGCTAGAGCGTCGCGCTCAACAGAACCTTAAACCTATATCAGCCGACATGATTGCCAATTAAAAGCTACCACCAGGTATCCGCACCCAGCCTTCCATCAAAATGCGGGCACTACGACTCATGATCGCTTTTTTCACAACCCATTCACCATCGATCTGCGACGCTTCCGCACCTACACGCAAGGTACCTGAAGGGTGCCCGAAGCGCACTGCAGTGCGTTCACCGCCGCCAGCAACAAGATTGACCAACGTCCCAGGAATAGCTGCTGCAGTACCGATAGCGACCGCGGCAGTGCCCATCATGGCATGATGCAACTTACCCATCGACATCGCACGAACAAGAAGATCAATATCCTTAGCCACAACTGCTTTACCGCTTGACGATACATAATCAGCGGATTGAGCAACAAAAGCTACTTTCGGTGTGTGCTGACGTTGCGCAGCTTCATCAATATGCCTGATCAACCCCATCCGCACAGCTCCGTGAGCGCGGATAGTTTCAAACATTGCGAGTGCTTTAGCATCACCATTAATAACATCTTGTAACTCAGTTCCGGTGTAGCCAATCGCTGCTGCATTAACAAAAATAGTGGGAATACCTGCATTGATCATGGTTGCTTTTAAAGTGCCGAGACCAGGAACTTCCAGATCATCAACCAAATTACCCGTCGGGAACATGGATCCACCTGCGCCCTCCTCGTCTGCTGCTGGATCCATAAACTCTAACTGTACTTCTGCCGCTGGAAATGTCACACCATCGAGTTCAAAGTCACCTGTTTCCTGCACTTCACCGTTGGTGACGGGCACATGTGCAATGATCGTTTTGCTGATATTGGCTTGCCAGATCCGCACAATAGCAACACCATTTTGCGGAATACGTTCAGCAACAACCAACCCTGCACTAATAGCGAATGAGCCAACGGCGGCAGATAAATTACCGCAATTTCCGCTCCAGTCAACGAAGGCTTTATCAATCGCGACCTGACCAAACAAATAATCAACGTCATGATCTGGCTTTGTGCTTTTAGACAAAATAACCGTCTTGCTTGTTGACGACGTCGCACCACCCATACCGTCAATTTGTTTGCCATAAGGATCCGGACTTCCGATCACTCGCAACAAAATTGCGTCACGCGCGGCACCTGGCACCTGCGCTGCCGGTGGCAGATCCTGCAAACGGAAAAAAACGCCCTTGCTAGTGCCACCACGAATATATGTCGCGGGGATTTTAATCTGAGCTGGATGAGTCATTTATATCTTTCGTCTTTTTATCTTAACAATCTACACCTTAAAACTGAAAAACTTGCGTACATCAAAATAGCTCAGCGCAGAGAGTCGGAAGCACAAACTGAAGTAAGAACAATCCAATTGACGATCTTATCCTTCATACATTCTTTATGTGCTGCAGCACCTCTGTGTTGCATGACGTACGCAAGTCCGATACGGAGTTAAGCTGCCTTCGTTGATTCTAAAAAATCTTGCGCAAAACGTTGCAGCACACCACCCGCTTCATAGATCGAGGCTTCTTCCGCTGTATCGAGACGACAAGTCATCGCGACGTCAATCCGCTCGCCATTTTTACGATGGATCACCAACGTCAGATCCTGACGCGCCTTACGCTCACCAATTACGTCATAGGTTTCTGTGCCATCCAGATTTAGTGTCAGGCGGTTAACACCTGGTTTAAATTCGAGTGGCAGCACACCCATACCGATCAGGTTAGTACGATGAATACGCTCAAAACCCTCAGCAGCAATCACTTCAACACCAGCCAGACGTACCCCTTTTGCGGCCCAGTCACGTGAAGAACCTTGGCCATAGTCAGCGCCAGCGACGATAATTAACGGCTGTTTGCGCTCCATGTAGGCTTCAATCGCTTCCCACATACGTGTTACTTTGCCCTCAGGTTCAATGCGAGCTAACGACCCAGCTTTGACTTTACCTTCGGCATCGCGAACCATTTCATTTTTCAGAGTTGGATTAGCAAATGTCGCACGCTGTGCCGTCAAATGATCGCCACGATGCGTTGCATAGGAATTGAAATCTTCCTCAGGCAAGCCCATTTTGGCCAGATATTCACCTGCCGCACTGTCGAGCATAATCGCGTTGGATGGTGACAAATGATCTGTCGTAATGTTGTCACCCAAAACTGCCAACGGACGCATACCCTTCATCGTACGCTCACCAGCCAATGCACCTTCCCAGTACGGAGGACGACGGATGTACGTGGTCTGTGGACGCCAGTCATACAATGGGCTCACTGAATTTGCCTGTGTAGCCTGAATCGCAAACATTGGCTCGTAGACTTTACGGAACATGTCTGGTTTAACGCTCGATTTCACAATCGCGTCAATTTCTTCATCAGTTGGCCAGATATCTTTCAGACGAATTTCTTTGCCGTCAACGACAGCTAATACGTCTTTTTCAATATCAAAACGAATCGTGCCAGCAATCGCATAAGCAACAACTAAGGGCGGAGAAGCCAAGAACGCTTGTTTAGCGTAAGGATGAATACGACCATCAAAATTCCGGTTACCAGATAATACGGCGGTGGCGTACAAATCACGATCAATGATCTCTTGCTGAATGACTGGGTCCAGCGCACCTGACATACCGTTACAGGAGGTACAGGCGTAGGCGACGACACCAAATCCTAGCTTTTCCAGATCGGTCATCAAACCGGCTTCTTCAAGGTACATGGTCACTGCTTTTGATCCTGGCGCCAGCGATGATTTTACCCATGGCTTACGGGTCAGACCGAGACGATTCGCATTGCGTGCCAACAGAGCAGCAGCAATCACGTTACGTGGATTAGAGGTGTTCGTGCAACTTGTGATCGCTGCAATGATCACTGCACCGTCAGGCATTTGACCTGGTACATCATCCCATGCACCTGCAATACCTTTAGCGGCCAGATCTGCCGTGGCAACGCGTGCATGCGGATTAGATGGGCCGGCCATATTACGGACCACTGTCGACAAGTCAAATTTCAGTACGCGCTCATATTCAGCATTAACCAAGGTATCCGACCACAAACCAGCTGTCTTCGCATAGGTTTCTACCAACGCCACCTGCGCATCCTCACGACCTGTCAGCTTCAGATAATCGATAGTTTGCTGATCGATGCTGAACATGGCCGCTGTCGCACCGTACTCTGGTGCCATATTAGAAATCGTCGCACGATCACCGAGCGTCAGTGCAGCAGCGCCAACACCGTAAAACTCGAGATATGCGCCGACTACTTTAGATTTACGCAAGAATTCTGTGAGTGCCAGCACCACGTCGGTCGCAGTGATACCTGGTTGTGGCCTACCACTCAGTTCAACTCCGATAATATCCGGCAAACGCATCCAAGATGCACGACCGAGCATGACGTTTTCCGCCTCCAGACCACCCACACCAATGGCGATCACACCCAGTGCGTCGACGTGCGGTGTATGGCTATCAGTACCAACCAATGTGTCTGGGAATGCAACACCTTGCTGAGATTGAATCACTGGGGACATGCGCTCTAGATTGATCTGATGCATGATGCCGTTGCCTGGCGGGATAACATCGACATTCTTAAATGCCAGCTTTGTCCAGTTAATAAAGTGGAAGCGATCTTCATTACGACGATCTTCAATGGCGCGGTTTTTTTCAAAGGCATCTGGATCGAAGCCGCCGCATTCAACAGCGAGCGAATGATCAACAATTAATTGCACTGGCACGACAGGATTAACTTGCGCCGGATCCCCACCCTGCTCCGCGATGGCATCACGCAAGCCAGCAAGATCAACCAGCGCGGTCTGACCCAGAATATCGTGGCACACCACACGTGCCGGAAACCATGGAAAATCCAGCTCACGCTTACGTTCAATCAGCTGTTTTAATGAGTCAGTTAATGTTGAAGGATCGCAGCGACGGACCAGATTTTCAGCCAGCACACGTGAAGTGTACGGTAACTTATCAAAAGCGCCAGCCTGAATGGCGTCGACCGCCTCACGGGCATCGAAAAAATCCAGCTTAGTGCCGGGTAGAGACTTACGGAATTGTGTATTCATTGTGTGCTCGCTCATTGTTGAAGCAATTTGCAGTGCGAAGAAAAGAGGTTAACTCGTCAGCTGGTTAAAGTGCACCAGAGTGATGAATGACATGTGCATCGTCGCATCATCGCCCCGAATAAGGTACCCGCTTGAGCCATTCTATGGTTAAGCGGGTACGTCACCGAGTAGTATGCACACAGTCTTCAAAGGCGATATACGCGTCTTTTTGTGCGACTGTGGTGCGACGATTTCAATACTTACTTACGTTCGTTCAAAGGTACAAATTTCAAATCTTCAGGGCCAACATAGTTAGCACTTGGACGAATGATTTTGTTATCGATACGCTGCTCAATGATATGCGCCGCCCAACCTGAGGTACGTGCAATCACAAACAATGGCGTAAACATTGCCGTCGGTACACCCATCATGTGGTAAGACACTGCAGAGAACCAGTCCAGATTCGGGAACATTTTTTTGATATCCCACATCACTGTTTCGAGACGCTCAGCAATATCAAACATTTTTGTTGAACCCGCTTCCACGGACAAGTCGCGCGCCACTTCTTTGATCACTTTGTTACGTGGATCGGAGATCGTGTACACAGGATGACCAAAACCAATCACTACTTCTTTGTTTTCGACGCGTTTTTTGATATCTGCTTCTGCTTCATCAGGATTGTCGTAGCGCTTTTGAATTTCAAATGCCACTTCATTTGCACCACCATGCTTAGGACCACGCAACGCACCGATCGCGCCAGTAATAGCGGAATGCATATCGGATCCAGTACCAGCAATCACGCGGCCAGTAAATGTGGATGCATTAAATTCGTGTTCTGCGTACAAAATCAGCGATGTATGCATCGCTTTTTCCCAAGATTTGCTTGGTTTTGTTCCGTGCAAGAGGTGCAGGAAATGGCCGCCGATGGAATCATCATCAGTTTCTGTATCGATACGCTTGCCGTTGTGGCTGAAATGGTACCAGTAGAGCAACATAGAGCCGAGCGAAGCCATCAGTCGATCAGCGATATCGCGTGCACCTGGCACATTATGATCATCTTTTTCTGGCAATGTGCAACCCAAGACGGATACGCCTGTGCGCATCACATCCATTGGGTGTGAAGATGCTGGCAGTGTTTCTAATGCCGCTTTCAGGTTGGCTGGCAAGCCACGCAATGCTTTTAATTTGGTTTTGTAGGCAGCTAATTCTGCACCAGTTGGCAATTTACCATGCACCAACAAATGGGCAATTTCTTCAAATTCGCAGGCATCTGCTACGTCAAGAATGTCGTATCCGCGGTAATGCAGATCGTTGCCAGTTTTACCTACGGTACACAACGCAGTATTACCCGCGGTTACACCTGACAAAGCGACAGATTTTTTTGGTTTGAAAGTGCTTGTTGTTTCGGTTGTCATCGTCTTCTCCAGATTTTCAAAAAAACACTCGCCGCGGAGACCCAGATACGCACAGAAAAGCAAAAGAGCAGATTGATCGTCCTTGCATTTCCTGTACCTTGGCTCAGCAAGAGAGGTTAAGGATTGATATGCGTTCACCCTCAACCAGAAAAGCGGTCACTATTATTTCTGTGTTGAGAGCGGGGATCTTCAAAATTTATTTCACTTTTTGCTGGGCAAACAATGCATCCAGTTTTTGTTCGAAATCGTGGTAATTAATGCGATCGTACAGTTCCATGCGTGTTTGCATTGTATCGACCACATTTTTTTGCGTGCCATCACGACGGATTGCTGTATAGACGTTTTCAGCTGCTTTATTCATTGCACGGAATGCCGACAGCGGATAGAGAACTAAGCCAACATCAGCGGATTTCAGCTCTTCAACCGTGTACAAAGGTGTCGATCCAAATTCTGTAATATTAGCCAGAATAGGTACTTTGACTGCGTTCGCAAATTGCTTGTACATCTCCAGTTGCGTGATCGCTTCTGGGAAAATCATATCAGCACCAGCTTCAACACACATCTGCGCACGCTCAATCGCCGCCTCGAGTCCCTCGACGGCCAACGCATCTGTACGCGCCATGATGACGAAGTTTTCGTCAGTACGGGCATCCACTGCCGCTTTAATACGGTCAACCATCTCTTGTTTGGTAACAATTTCTTTGCCGGGACGATGACCGCAACGTTTCGCGCCAACCTGGTCTTCAATATGCATCGCAGCTGCGCCAAATTTGATCATTGATTTGACAGTACGGGCAACGTTAAACGCGGAAGAACCAAATCCAGTATCGACATCTACCAGCAATGGCAGATCACAAACATCCGTAATACGACGTACATCTGTCAAAACATCATCCAGATTAGAAATACCCAGATCTGGCAGGCCCAGTGAACCAGCGGCAACACCGCCACCAGATAAGTAAATCGCCTTAAAACCAGCGCGCTTGGCAAGCAAGGCATGGTTAGCGTTGATTGCGCCTACGACTTGTAATGGTGATTCTTCTTGCATTGCCTTGCGGAAGGCAGCACCTGCGGAGTAATTACTCATATCGTGGTTATCTTTCAGGTTAGTGAGGCCTCAGTTTTGTCGCAGATGAGGTGCAACATGTTGCTATCAGCCCCGTATGTTGAACAGAATTCACTAAGCATAATGCAATCAGCGTGCCAATCCAGACTGGCTGCGAGATAGATTAGTCGTACTTTCATAAAAATCAAGGACTTAAAACATACCGACACCACATTAGCGGTTGCCTTCCCACCTCATTACGTTTCATAATAATGTTTCAAATGAAATCAATGAAACATCAAATGCAACAATTTTTGAAACGCAACACAAAACATGCCTGTCAATGCGATTTAACACCTCAGAATCCATGAAATCAAACACGCCATCACGCGACCCACAAGACAGACCCGTCATCTGGACAGTCTCAATTTCAAGATTATTTGACATGTTTCGGGACATTATGGTGGAGTACGATGCCAATGCAGACATCGTTCCTTTGTACATGGGATTTGAAGAAGCAGTGCAACACATCCGCGAGCGCCTGCAGACAGAGCGCTGCGATGTCGTCATTGCAGCAGGATCAAACGGTGCCTATCTCAAAAATCGCCTCCCAGTGCCGGTAGTGATTGCCAAAGCGAGTGGCTTTGATGTGATGCAGGGCTTAGCCAGAGCCCGCAAAGTCTCTGCCGAAATAGGTATTGTCACCTACCAAGAAACCATGCCAGAACTGGCAGACTTCAAAACCACCTTTGGTTTCGATTTAGAGCAAAGAACTTACGTCACTGAAGAAGACGCACGAGCTCAGATCAGCGAACTGAAAGCCAGCGGCATCCGCGCGATTGTCGGCGCTGGATTGATCACAGACCTAGCAGAAGAAGCAGGCCTGACAGGCATATTTATGTATTCAGCGACATCCATACGGCAGGCATTTGATGATGCACTGGAGTTAGCCCGTCTGACACAACTGGAATCAAATCGCGGCCGTCGTCATGCAGCAACTGACTCCTTACGCGCTAGGCACGACATACGCGATCTGCGTGGCGAATCGCTTGCAATGCAAGCAACACGACGCGCCATCTCACTGTATGCACGCTCACCCGCCACGGTTTTACTGCAAGGTGAGACAGGGACAGGTAAAGAGCTCGCTGCCCAAGCAATGCATAAAGAAAGTGCGCGCGCTCGATATCCGTTCGTGGCCGTGAATTGCGGCGCGATCGCCGAAAGTCTGCTGGAGTCAGAATTATTTGGTTATGAAGAAGGCGCTTTTACAGGATCTCGACGTGGAGGGCACGCCGGGGTATTTGAAGCAGCCCATCGCGGTACGTTATTTCTGGACGAAATCGGCGAAATGCCACTGAGCCTGCAAACTCGCCTTCTGCGTGTACTTGAGGAACGCGAAGTTGTCAGAGTTGGTGGCACAAGACCAATTCCAATTGATATCCGCATTATCAGCGCAACGCATTGCGATCTCGATACCCGTATTAAAGAAGGCCTTTTCAGGGCAGATTTATTTTATCGGTTAGCAGTTTTACGCTTACAGATGCCAACCCTGCGCGAGAGAACCGAAGATATTTTACCGCTCGCGGAGTGGAGTCTCAAACACGCCTTAGCTAGCATCGGTGCGCGCCCTCATCTTAACCTTCACGCTCAGATCAATTCGTGCCGTCATTTATTCGAACAATATAGCTGGCCCGGGAACGTCCGGGAAATGCGGAATATGATGGAACGTCTGGGATTATTTTTAAGTGCAGAGCCTTTACAGGCACTCACCGCCGCTTTCGCGCGAAAGATTCTTCCAGAACTCGATGCGCCTTCCATAATGAACAAAAATCCAACTCTGCAAATAAGCGACGAGATAACGGATATTTCCTTGGAGCAAGTAATGGAAAAATTCAACAATAACAGGGAAGCGGCAGCTGCATTTCTTGGAATCAGCCGCACAACCCTCTGGCGAAAGCTCAAGAAACACTAATTGAGTGGATTACATGTAAATTTTCTGAAACTGTAATGTAAAATGAGAATAGAACGGATTTATCACAAATAACATTGTCAACTTGCAACCCAATAAAACTCATGACAAAACTTCTCATCGTTGATGACAGCAAAGTATCACGGATGGTGATACGAGCCCATATAAAAGCAGCACAACCCGACTGGGAAATCATCGAAGCCGGTTGTGGCGAAGACGCAATCAAAATCACCGCAGAGCAGCATGTTGATTTTTGCACAATGGACATTAACATGCCCGGCATGTTGGGCACCGATGCCGCAGAATTGATACTACAAGCGCACCCGGCGATGCGCATCGTGATCTTCTCCGCCAACGTTCAGGATGCGATGCAAACGCGCGCTAACTCATTAGGCTCAATTTTTGTCTCGAAACCTGTCACAGAAAAGTCGATAGCTATTGTTACCAATTACTTCCTAAGCTAAAAATGATCTCTCTAACTGAACTTCATCTGGACGCATTGAGTGAGATATTCAATGTTGGCGCCGGCAGAGCTGCGGCAAGTCTCTCAGAGATTGTCGGAGATGAAGTTCTTCTTTCGGTTCCCTCTGTAGAGATTCGCAAATCGTCTGAAATTGACAAGGAGGTGATGGGTCTCAATAGCGAACGCTTTGGCGCTGTTCACCAAACTTTCACTGGCGCATTTGAAGCTGAAGCTATTCTACTTTTCACCGAAGCACACGCACTCGAAATTGTGCGCGACATGATGGGCTCACAAATCAGCCTTGAAGACCTCGCTGAATTCGAACAGGAAGCAATGTGCGAATTAGGTAATATCATCCTCAATGCCTGCTTGTCTGCAATGGCAGATATGCTAAGCATTCCTCTTAACTGCTCACTACCTGATTACACTGTGTCCACAGTTGAAGAAATTTTTCAACGTGTTAGCACCAACGAAGATGAGCCTTACTTACTACTGTTGCACATTGATCTCGCTATTGAGAAACGCCATTCGGAAGGTCATTTAATTTTCGTTTTGAGCTCAACGTCCTTGCGGGACTTGGTCGCACAAATCGAGCACTTTCTAGGGGCGATTTAATGTCTGTCTTAACACCCCCATCGTCACTGTTGATGGAAGAGATTTTCAACTCAATTAATCTGGGATTAATCGTTGTAGACAAGCATAAAAAAATCACCGTTTGGAATAACTGGGTTGAAAAACATAGTGGCACCAAGGCAGTTAACGCGTTAGGCAACAATATTGCTGACGTTTTTTCGGAAGCACCCAGCGCAGCGTTCATCACAGCGATCACCAACACGATCAATTATGGATTACCAGTGGTACTTTCTAATGCGCTGCATCGCTCTCCCCTGGCCTTATTTGCGCGAGGGCATGAGCAAAACGAAAAACGGTTACCTCAATCTATTTCGCTCACGCCAATCAACATAGAAACAGAGCGCTGCTGCCTAGTACAGATCACAGATTCAACAACATCCATTAAGCGCGAAAAAATTCTCCGCACACATTCTGAACTCCTCAAAAAAGAGGCAACGACTGATGGTTTAACAGGGATATATAACCGTCGTTTTTTCGATGAGCATTACAAGATCGCGCTCGGGCAGACACTACGCCAACATATCCCGCTCTCAGTTTTCATGATTGATATCGACTTCTTTAAAGAATTCAATGATTGCTATGGCCACGTAGTCGGTGATAACGCATTAATTGAAGTCGCCAACGTACTAAAGAAACAATTGCAACGTGTCGGCGATGTCGTCGCCAGATTTGGCGGAGAAGAATTCGTACTACTGCTACCAAATATGGACCAGGCATCAGCGACATTATTTGCGGAAAAAATCAGGCAAGCTGTTTGGAATCTGAATATCCCACATGAAAAATCTCGCATCGGTGGGAGAATCAGCATCAGTATCGGCCACAGCACACTGACAGGTAACACTGCCAACGATCCGAGACAGTTATTAAATACGGCCGATGCCGCCCTGTACAGTGCAAAACGAGGCGGGAGAAACCGATCCTTCTTTCTGAACCATCCGCAATCAGAAGATATCGCCGAAACAAAGTCCTGATAATTTTTGCTAGACTCTGCCTATTTTTCAGTTTTGGTATAAGCTGTTTACTTTATTTTCTTCCAACGGAAATTTGATTTATGACCACATCAACTATGTCGCGTCGCGTTTTTAGCGCGTTGGTAGCAGCTGGAGCCCTGAGCTTAAGCGGCGTATGCACAATCAGCATGGCGCAACAAGCAACATCACAGCAAACATTGCGTGTCTCAGCGATTCCGGACGAAGCACCAACCGAACTACAAAGAAAATTCAAACCACTGGGTGCCTATCTGGAAAAAAAACTCGGCATGAAAGTAGAGTTCATTCCAGTTACAGACTACGCAGCATCCGTTGAGGGTTTAATTAATCACAAGCTTGATATGGTGTGGTTTGGTGGTTTTACATTTGTCCAAGCGAATGTTCGCAGTAAAGGCCAAATCATTCCTCTCGTTCAACGCGAGGAAGATGAGAAATTCCAGTCCGTTTTTATCACAACCAAAAACGATATTCACAAGCTGGAAGATTTAAAAGGAAAGACGTTCACTTTTGGATCGGAATCCTCGACGTCTGGCCATTTAATGCCGCGTTCCTATTTGCTGGCAGCAAAAATTAATCCTGACACAGACCTCAAGCGAATCGCCTTCTCTGGTGCGCATGACGCCACTGTTGCTGCCGTTGCAGGTGGCAAAGTCGATGCTGGCGCCTTGAATATCTCCGTCTGGGAAAAATTAATTACCCAAAACAAAGCCGATACCAAGCAAGTGCACGTGTTTTACACGACGCCAGGTTATTTTGACTACAACTGGTCAGTCCGCGCAGATATGCCAGTTGAAGTGCAGAAAAAAATCAGCGATGCTTTTTTAGCGTTAAATCCGAACGATCCGCAGGAAAAAGAAATTCTGGATCTGCAACGGACCAAACGTTTTATCCCGACCAAAGCTGACAACTACAAAGCAATTGAAGCAGCAGCACACAATGCTGGGCTCCTGAAGTAATGAATCAAGTACTACCGCACCTCCAATTGCAGCAGCTCTATGTACAGCATCCCGCGAGCGGCAGTGTGGAGATACCGGGCAGTGCTCTGGATGATTTACAGTACTTAAAGCGCTACGCCCTGCAGAACATCAACATCAATGTTGAACAGGGCGAGCAAATTGCGATTATCGGCCCCTCTGGGGCAGGTAAAACCACGCTCCTGCATACGATGGCGTGCGCCTATCGCCCGCACTCCGGAACAGTATCAATCGATGGAGCGCAGGCTTGGGCGCTGTCTAATGGAGAAAGACATCACCTGCGTCGCAAACTCTTCCTTGCGCCTCAAACCCCACCACTTCCCCCGCGACAACGGGTCATTACCTCCGTCCTAGCAGGTAGACTACCCTTGTGGTCATTTGCTACCGCACTGCGTAGTCTGATAAAACCAGCTGATCCAATGGCTGCCTATCAAGCTCTATCGCGGTTTGATCTGGAAGATAAGCTGTACGCACATGTTGATCAACTGTCCGGAGGAGAACGTCAGCGATGCGGTTTAGCGAGATTACTTCTGTCCGACGCACAATTATTACTCGTTGACGAGCCTTTATCAGCGCTCGATCTGCGCCTGGCAATTCAAACCCTCGATACGCTGCAAGACGAGGCACAACGCAGAAATGCGAGTTTAATTTGCAGCCTGCATCAAGTAGATCTGGCACGCAGTAAATTTAAACGCATCATCGGCTTACGTGACGGCAAAATCTTTTTCGACAGTAGCACGGTCGACGATCAAATGATAGCCGACTTATACCAGCATGCCCGTGATGAGGCACCTACTGACCAAACACGCGAAAACCTGTATACAGCCACTAACAACCCTCGCTGTTTCTGACATACCGGCAACATGCTAGCCAACTCACATTCCTATTCATCCGACATCCTCCGCGACCCATCATGGCGCGGACGCATCACCGCTTGTTTGCTTGCTCTCTTGTTACTCTGGCCAGCACTCGTGGTGACAGAATTCAAACCATGGGAATTAATCGATGCACAAAGCTTGTCCGCAACGGCCGGCTTTCTCGTGAACTTTTTTCCACCTGCACATGATGTCGAGTTCCTTTATATCGTTTTGAGTGCGACATGGCAGACCATCGCAATGGCCACTGCGGGCATTACTTTATCAATACTCATCGCGATACCGATGACATTGATCGTGAATGAACAGTTATCTATTTCGCGACTAGGCACTAACCACATGCATTGGTCATCCTATCTGATCAGACAAAGTGTTCGCTGGTTGTTAGTATTATTGCGTAGCGTTCCCGAGTTGGTCTGGGCATTGATCTTTGTCCGCATCATGGGCCTAGGCCCTGCGGCTGGCGTGCTCGCCATCACCCTAACCTACAGCGGCATGCTAGGCAAAGTTTATGCAGAAATCATCGAATCCTGCGATCCACATGCCAGCAAAGTATTGTTAGAAAATGGTTGCTCACGCCTTACTGCATTTTTTTATGGCACATTGCCGAACGCCATACCGGAACTAATCTCGTACACGATCTATCGTTGGGAATGCGCAATCAGAGGATCCGTTGTCATGGGATTTGTAGGCGCTGGCGGCTTAGGTCAGCGGATGGATGAATCATTAAAAATGCTAGCGGGAGGCGAAGTATCAACCATATTAATCGTCTTTATGATTCTGGTTAGCCTGGCTGATTCACTGAGTCAGTTTTTCCGTAGAAATTTAAAATGAAAATTGATTCATCTCCATTGAGAGACACTCACCAATTACCGACTTCGCATCCGGTCATGCAAGTAAAAACGGTGATTGTTATCATTTTTCTGATCACACTCGTCATCAGTAGCTTTATCAGTCTCAATATCGACTGGCATAATCTATTCAGTGAAGAGGCTGCAAACAACATCAAAGAATTTATCAGCGGTTTTGTACCACCGGATCTCAGCGCACCGTTACTAAAGAAAGTATTTTTTGCCGCGCTCGAAACTTTAGCAATGTCAGCGTTAGGTACCGCTATTGCAGCCATCATTGCTATCATTCTGGCGCTACCGGCAAGCGGTCGTTTTGGTCGCATCGCGAAATACAGCAATTATTTATTGTTTAATTTATGCCGTGCAATTCCAGAATTAGTGTGGGCGTCGATTATGCTTATTGCCGCTGGCCTTGGCCCCTTCGCAGGGACGATTGCCTTGGCTGCACATACTACAGGCGTATTAGGCCGCTTATTTGCAGAAAGCTTAGAAAACCTACCAGACGCTTGCGAATCAACATTACGAATCAATGGCAGCAGCACTATTGCCGCCTTTCTCTACGCAGCCTTACCCCAAGGCTTGCCACAAATGATGTCGTACACACTATATCGCTGGGAAAACAATATCCGTGCTGCAGCTATTCTGGGCGTGGTGGGTGCTGGTGGACTGGGGCAGATGCTAAAATATCATCTATCCCTTTTTCAAATGCCCACCGCTGCCACCGTCATTATCGCAATGCTGCTGTTGGTGGCACTCGTCGATGCGTTGAGTTTTACGGTCCGACGTCGCCTGATGCATTAATTGTCGAATGAAGCGGGATGGTAGTGTAAGTCGGCCATTTACTCTTCGAGTAAGCTACGCAACATCCACGCTGTTTTTTCGTGTACCTGCAAACGCTGCGTGAGCAAATCTGCCGTTGGTTGATCATTGACTTCAGCCACAAATCCAAACAGATTTCTCGCCGTTTTGGCAGTTGCCTCCTGCGCCTTTACTAAATACCTCACCATATCCATCGCTTTGGGCTTTCCCTCAGCTTCCTCAATAGAGGATAAACGAACGAACTCTTTGTATGTACCTGGTGCAGGGTGCCCCAGAGACCGAATTCGTTCCGCAATTAAATCCAGCGCATTCCATTGTTCTGTGTACTGGGCCATAAACATGGTGTGCAGTGTATTAAAATGGGGACCAGTGACATTCCAGTGAAAATTGTGGGTCATCAAATACAGTGTGTAACTATCTGCGAGCAAGGCGGATAATCCCTGGGCGATTGTGGTGCGGTCTGCATCGTTAATACCGATATCGATCATTGACTGACGCGGTGCATTAGTTATCTTTTCCATCTTCATCTCCCTAAAAATTCTCACCATGACAAGAGGTCTGGCACGAGTAGAAGTGTGCTCTCGCAGCACATCAATTACCAATGGTATTTCACTATTTAAGCCATAGTTAAAAGTGATTTAAACGCTGAAATTAATAAATTTTTCAATATTTAAACTTCTTACGCCAATCTTTAAAAATAGAAAATTAAGTTCTTTTTTTATCAATACTTTACATATTCCATCTTGACAGAAAATCCACCAAAACCGATATTAACGACCTCTGACACCACATAACAGGTTTACCATGCCCACTATTGATATTGAACATTTAATCAACGTTTATCTCGTACCATTTGGATTAAAAATCTTCGCTGCGATCGCGATCTGGATTATCGGTGGCTTTGTCATCAGTATGCTGACCAATTTATTGCGTCGGGCAATGACATTACGCAAAGTCGATCCAACATTGATTACGTATAGCGAGTCGTCATTACGGGTCGCTTTAAGAATCGCACTGGTCATGGCGATTCTGGATGTCTGCGGAATTCAGACGACCTCGTTTGCTGCCCTGATTGCCGCTGGTGGCGTTGCCATCGGTGTCGCGTGGTCTGGACTGCTTTCCAACTTTGCAGCGGGCATATTCCTTGTTATTTTGCGTCCCTTCAAAGTTGGTGACGCGATCAGCGCTGGCGGTCAGACTGGCGAAGTGACTGAGATTGGCCTCTTTTCGACAACAATGACCACCGGAGATAACTTGCGTGTATATGTAGGAAACAGCAAGATATTCTCTGACAATCTGGTCAATTACTCTGCCAATCCACATCGTCGTGTCGACTTAAAGTGTCAGATAGCAAACGGCGTTAACCCGCTCGAAGCAATAGAAATGTTATCCAAACACATTTCAAAGGTAGCAAACATCACCACCTCGCCCGCACCAACGATTGAAATTTTAGAATTTAATGCTGCTGGTAGTTTAATAGCCGTTCGTCCATACTGCAGTAATCAGAACTATTGGCAAGTCTATTTTGACACCAACAAGGCTATCGCTGCTGCGTGTGCGGAAGCCGGATGGCCTGTTCCTGCGGTATACCAGGTAGCGGTTCATCAGAATCAAGCCTAAATACACAGGTATTGAAACATCTTTTTTGTTTCACTTTTGATAGAAGATGAGTGAGGCGCAAAATAAGCGTTTCACTCATCTTCAAAGTTAATAGCAGCATCATCTTTGCATTAAGTAAAAAAATTAACTAAAAATAAAGTAAGGCATACAGAACACCAATAAAAATCGCGATTTAACAAAAATTTACTGCATACGCTTCCGATTATTCGTCACACTGAAGATATTAAAAAAACGTACACTAGGGCGTGTTGACATATAAAAAGCTGTTAACTTTTCCCGAAGTGTGTTTACATTCTAGATTTTAAAGAATGAAACGATGCTGCGACTGATGTTGAGAGATGATCAATGGGAACGAATTGCGCCT
>NZ_JBMPPD010000040.1:0-36135 GCF_049339825.1 Undibacterium sp. RuRC25W
TCAAAATACTGACAGTTCCATCATCTATTGCTAAATGATTTTCCTATTATTTATTTCTTGTGAAGCATTTGATATTTTTTAAGCATACCGAACAGATAAATCTATTCGGCGCGCTTTCATCAAGTGCCCACATTTATTGACTGTTAATTGTTAAAGAACCGAATGGTTTAAATTCTTTTCCACTCAAACCAAGGCTTATATTTACCTGATTTAGCAACGAAGCGTTGTGTTCGTTTGCAGCAGAGAAGCGAGATTATGCAGCACTTTATTAACCCTGTCAACTCCCTGACCGCTTTTGCTGTTCTTTCTGGTTCGCTTTGTCGCTTTCGCGTCATTCTTACCATTTCAAACTGCCGGAGTTCCTGGCTGCTGCTTTCTTCTTACTTCCCGTTTTAGCGGGAGGCGAACTATAGCAAAGTACACCTCAATTAGGCAAGAGAATTTAAAAATAATTTATAGCATTATTTATTTTTAAATTCTGCAGGACGTTTTTCTAGGAAGGCTTTCATGCCCTCTTTCTGATCTTCCGTACCAAAGCTCGCTTGGAACATACGGCGCTCAAAATGGACGCCTTCGGATAAGGTTGTTTCATAAGCGCGATTGACGGACTCTTTTACCATCATGATTGCTGGCAGAGACATACTAGCGATTGTGTTCGCCGCAGCCAATGTTTCTTCCATTAATTTATCTAATGGAACGATACGGGATACCAAGCCAGCACGTTCTGCCTCAACAGCATCCATCAGGCGTGCTGTAAGGCACATATCCATTGCTTTGGATTTAGAGATCGCACGTGGCAAACGCTGAGTTCCGCCAGCACCCGGCAAGGTACCGAGTTTGATTTCAGGCTGACCAAATTTGGCATTTTCAGCAGCAATGATAAAGTCGCACATCATTGCCAGTTCACAGCCACCGCCCAGAGCGTAGCCAGCTACCGCAGCAATCACTGGCTTACGGATCTGACGAATCGTTTCCCAGTTACGGGTGATGTAATCTTCTTTATAGGTGTCCATGAACGTGTAGTTCGCCATTGCTGCGATATCGGCGCCAGCAGCAAATGCTTTTTCACTTCCGGTAATAACGATACATTGGATCGCCTCGTCTTTATCGAAACTCTTTAACGCCTGCCCCAACTCAGTCATCAACTGATCATTGAGTGCATTCAGTGCCTTTGGACGGTTTAACGTAATTAAGCCAACTTTTTCTTTGGCCTCTACAATAATGCATTCGAATTCCATAAGTTCTCCTATATAGTTTGTTTAGTATGTCTGGTTATCGTTAATACGCGATGTGAAATAAACCGATGTTGCTTGTTACTCTTCTTAAAACCTGAACTCAAAATTACTTCTATGTCTGCAATGTTAATCCTGGTGCTGGAAGCTCTTTTCGCACTTTCAATACTTATCTTTATCGTCTGGTGGACAATGTTTTCAGGACGGAAACCGGAACAATCGACACCGACACTCGCTAAACGCAAAACAAAACCGGCAACCAAAAAGGCAGACAAACCAACCGAATAAAGCCCCCACCCGTAAGCTAAGCACTCCTGCCTACTCTTACCTGCATTTAATCAATGCAGGGTACGCGGCAGAGATAATATAAATTCGGGTATTGATACTTCAAAGCGATGACCATCTTCGGCAACGCAGAAATATTCGCCTTTCATGCTGCCTTGTGGCGTTTTCAATGCGCTTCCGCTGGTGTATTCAAAACTCTGCCCCGGTGGCAAAAATGGCTGATGACCGACCACACCAAGACCGCGGACCTCCTCCGTCTTATTTGTTGCATCTGTAATAATCCAGTGACGTGATATCACCTGTGCTGCTACGGTACCGGTGTTTTTAATTGTGATCGTATAAGCGAACACATAATTACCAAGCTCTGGATCAGACTGTTCCAGTATATATTTGGTAACAACACTTACATTCATTTCATATGTTGTCATGCTTACCCCTATTGCATCATCACGCCGTAGGACATGAATGCAAAGTTTTTAAGTTGTTTTAGTTGCTTATTCGTTTGCTTATAAAACATACAAGCCTGACAGAATCGGATGACTGACACCGGATTCTGGACTTCTCGCTACAAATTGCCATTGTGCCAGAGGAATGCCAAGACGGCACGGTGAGCGCAAGGTAAAATAGAGACTCTTTTATCTGCAAGACCTTGACCATGACAACTTACCGCATTGCTCCCAGCATCCTTTCCGCCGATTTTGCCCGTTTGGGCGAAGAAGTACGCAATGTCGTTGCGGCGGGTGCTGATATGATTCACTTTGACGTGATGGATAACCATTACGTACCAAACCTGACTATCGGTCCCTTGGTATGTGAGGCCATACGCCCACATGTACAAGTCCCGATTGACGTTCATCTGATGGTAAAACCTGTTGATCGCATCATTCCTGACTTTGCCAAGGCTGGTGCGAATATCATTAGTTTCCATCCGGAAGGATCTGAACATATCGACCGTAGCCTGCAATTAATCCGCGATCATGGCTGTAAAGCAGGTCTGGTATTGAATCCAGCGACATCATTGAGCTATCTCGAGCATGTGATGGATAAACTCGATTTGATTTTATTGATGTCCGTCAATCCTGGTTTTGGCGGTCAATCGTTTATTCCACACACACTCAAAAAAATCGCTGCTGTACGCAAACTGATCGATGAATCAGGCCGCGATATCATGTTGCAAGTCGATGGCGGTGTGAAAGTTGACAATATCGCAGAGATCGCTGCTGCGGGTGCAGATACCTTTGTTGCAGGTTCTGCAATTTTTGGCAAACCTAATTACAAAGCGATCATTGATGCCATGCGCGCTGAATTGAGCAAGATCTAAATATTACGCACTGACTTGCCGCACTGACTCACCTTGTTACTACACTGATTTCATGACCTTTACTGATATTCGGGCTGTGATCATCGACCTTGATGGCACGATGCTCGACACGGCACCTGACTTTTTGCTCGCGATTAACCGTATGCGCGACGACTTCGCGCTGGCACCGCTCACTCTTGAGGCTATCAAAAAGATGGTCGGTAAAGGCTCTGAACATTTGATTACTCAGGTGTTAGCCGTTGATTTTGATGCAGATAAATGTCATCAGCATTTTGCTGCTGCGATGGCATCGTATCAGCGCCATTATCTGGAGATCAATGGCGACCAAGCAACACTGTATCCGGATGTTATTCAGGGGCTGGAATCGATGCGGGCACAAGGGCTGCGGCTTGCTTGCGTCACCAATAAACCACTGGCTTTTGCTATTCCATTAATGCAAAAGAAAGGCTTGGCAACGTATTTTGAGCTCACCTTTGGTGGCGATTCATTTGCGCGTAAAAAACCTGATCCGATGCCATTACTCGAGGTTTGCAAACAATTCCAGCTTGCGCCATCCCAGATTGTTGCCATCGGCGACTCCAGCAATGATGCACGTGCAGCAAGAGCAGCAGGCTGCCCCGTATTGACGGTACCGTATGGTTACAACCACGGTGAAGCTATACAAAATATTGAAAGTGATGGTATAGTCGAAACCTTGTTGGAAGCAGCACAATTGCTGGCAACAAAAAGTTGTTCCCAAAAACACTATTAAATCACTTCATTCCACTCACGAATGTTTCTCGATAACAAACGTCCGACAATGACACCAGGCGCCTTTGAGGCCTGGCTATGGCGACGCTGGCAATTCTCTTAATCTCAGAATGCCGCGAGTGGCTGTGCACATCCTAAGCACATCTCCTTGCTTGTTTTATCAATCTAGCTTATCCGTCCCTATTCCTGATGCGCGCCTCGTTGCCCGTATCGCTGATCTGCAGCAAACAGAGCATCAAGTGCATCTGGAGCTAAGGCTGGCGGCTGAAAGAAAACCATGACCGAACTCGAATTCAAATCGCTGGCCGCGCAAGGCTACAACCGTATTCCGATGATTGCGGAAGCATTCGCCGATCTGGAAACACCGCTGACACTGTATTTAAAACTGGCCCAGTCGCAACAGGCCGGAAAAAATACTTTCCTGCTGGAATCTGTGATGGGGGGCGAACGCTTTGGTCGCTACTCATTTATCGGCTTACCCGCACAAACATTGGTACGTAGCTTTGGTGAAACTATCGAAGTTGTCACCGATGGCAAGGTCGTCGAAACGCATCAACAAAATCCACTTGAATTTATCGCTGAATTTCAAAACCGATTCAAAGTCGCCATGCGTCCTGGTCTGCCACGTTTTTGCGGTGGTCTGGCGGGCTATTTTGGTTACGATGCAGTACGTCATGTTGAAAAACGTCTGGCAGGCAAAGCCCCGAAAGATGATCTGGGTTTACCAGAAATTGAGCTGTTACTGACCGAAGAATTAGCAGTCATCGACAACGTATCCGGTAAGTTATATCTGATTGTGTATGCGGACCCGACCAACCCAGAAGCATGGTCCAAAGCCCGTCAGCGTTTGCGTGATTTGCGTGCCATGTTACGTCGCAGCGTTGACGCGCCGGTGACTTCTGCTTCTGTTCGCACAGAATCGATTCGCGACTTCGCCAAAGAAGATTACCTCAAGGCCGTCGAGAAAGCGAAAGAATACATCATGGCAGGTGACCTGATGCAAGTGCAGGTGGGGCAGCGAATCAAAAAACCGTATGTCGATTCACCACTGTCGTTATACCGCGCACTGCGTTCATTGAATCCTTCGCCGTACATGTATTTCTACAATTTCGGCGATATGCAAATTATTGGCGCATCACCAGAAATTCTGGTGCGCAATGAAACGCTCAATGATGGCAACAAAAAGGTCACTATCCGTCCACTGGCTGGTACCCGCCCAAGGGGTTCAACACCGGAACGCGATGCAGAACTTGCAAAAGAACTTTTGGCCGATCCAAAAGAAATCGCCGAACACGTCATGCTAATTGACTTGGCACGCAATGATATCGGCCGTATCGCCACCACTGGCAGCGTCAAAGTGACGGACCAGATGGTCATTGAAAAATACTCTCACGTACAACACATCGTGTCGAACGTTGAAGGCATCTTGCAACCACATCTGACTAATCTGGATGTGTTCAAAGCGACCTTCCCAGCTGGGACCTTATCTGGTGCACCGAAAGTCCGTGCGATGGAACTGATCGATGAACTAGAACCAGTCAAACGCGGCATTTATGGCGGCGCTTGCGGTTATCTGTCATTTGGTGGCGAAATGGACTTAGCAATTGCCATCCGTACCGGCGTTCTAAAAGACGGCATGCTGTATGTGCAGGCAGCAGCCGGCGTTGTTGCTGACTCAGTCCCAGAAATGGAATGGCAAGAAACCGAAAACAAAGCCCGTGCCGTATTGCGTGCAGCGGAACAAGTACAAGATGGCCTGGATGGAGAAATTTAAATGTTATTAATGATCGACAACTATGATTCCTTTACTTATAACCTCGTGCAGTATTTTGCCGAGTTAGGTGAGGATGTCCGTACATTCCGTAATGATGAAATCACACTGGAAGAAATCGCTGCACTGAAACCTGACCGCATCTGCATCTCACCTGGGCCATGTACACCACACGAAGCCGGTATTTCGATTCCGGTCATTGAGCGTTTTGCGGGACAGATTCCTATTTTGGGCGTGTGTCTTGGACACCAGAGTATTGGAGCAGCATTTGGTGGCAAGATTATCCGCGCCAAGCAAGTCATGCATGGCAAAACCTCCGCAATTGCCCACACTGGCGTTGGCGTGTTTAAGGATTTACCAAGCCCTTACACTGTTATCCGTTACCACTCGCTAGCTATTGAACGTGCGAGTCTACCGGATTGCTTAGAAGTCACTGCTTGGACCGACGATGGTGAAATCATGGGGGTACGTCATAAAGAATTTGATCTGCAGGGCGTGCAGTTTCACCCTGAATCTATTTTGTCCGAGCACGGCCATGCGTTACTGAAAAACTTTTTGACTGGAACTGCATCATGACCATCTCACAACAAGAAGCGTTAACCCGTCTGATCGAACACCGCGAAATTTTTCATGATGAGATGTTGTATTTATTCCGTCAATTAATGCGTGGTGAATTGTCACCGGTGATGATCGCTGCACTGACGATGGGGCTGCGCGTTAAAAAAGAGAGTATTGGAGAAATCACCGCCGCAGCACAAGTAATGCGCGAATTTTCGACCAAAGTGCCACTGGCAAACACGCAAAACATGATTGATATCGTCGGTACCGGTGGCGATGGGGCCAATACGTTCAATATCTCTACGGCCTCAATGTTTGTGGTCGCGGCAGCTGGCGCACGGGTGGCAAAGCATGGCGGACGTAGTGTCTCTTCGTCATCAGGTAGTGCTGATGTGCTCGAATCCCTGGGCGTCAATATCAATCTCAAGCCAGAACAAATCGCCCAATCCATCGCGCAAACAAGCATTGGTTTTATGTTTGCCCCTAATCACCACGCCGCGATGAAACATGCCGCACCAGTACGTAAAGAACTGGGCGTGCGGACGATTTTTAATATTCTTGGGCCGCTGACGAATCCAGCAGGTGCGCCAAATATTCTGATGGGTGTTTTCCATCCTGACTTAGTTGGTATTCAGATTCGTGTACTGCAACGTCTGGGCGCACAACACGCACTGGTCGTCTGGGGTCGCGATAACATGGATGAAGTCTCGCTCGGCGCACCAACCATGGTGGGTGAACTGGTGAACGGTGAAATCCGTGAATACGATATCCATCCTGAAGACTTTGGACTGCAAATGGTCTCCAATCGTAACCTACGTGTGGATGGTGCCGCCGAATCGCGCGAAAAAATCCTCGAAGTCATGAACAACGTGGATGGTCCAGCACGCGATATCGTTGCGCTCAATGCAGGTACTGCGATTTATGGTGCGGGTGTCGCCACCTCCATTGCTGATGGCGTCAAGAAAGCGCAAGAAACCCTGACCTCCGGCGCCGCTCTGGCAAAACTACAACAGTTCATCAGCGTCACTCAGCAACTCGGAAAATAATATGTCAGACATACTCAATAAAATTCTCGACGTCAAAAAGGACGAAGTCGCGGCAGCAAAGAAAGTGCAGTCCCTCATCAGTTTGCGGGGTGAAGTCGAGTCAAATCATGAAGCACGTGTAGACATTCGTGGATTTGAAACGGCCTTACGCAATAAAGTCAGCGCTGGTCATGCGGCAGTGATTGCGGAGGTAAAAAAAGCCTCTCCATCAAAAGGCATCCTGCGCGCTGACTTTAAGCCTGCCGAGATCGCGCAAAGCTACGCGGACCATGGTGCGGCATGTCTCTCCGTGCTGACTGATGTGAACTTCTTTCAGGGTGCGCCAGAATATCTACAGCAAGCGCGTGCAGCCTGCGGCATTCCTGCTTTACGCAAAGACTTCATGATTGATCACTACCAGATTTATCAGGCCAGAAAATGGGGGGCTGATGCTGTTCTGCTGATCGTCGCCGCGCTGGATCATGGCTTGATGGCCGAGTTAGAAGCCTGTGCACATGAACTGGGCATGAACGTGTTAGTGGAAGTACATAATGCAGAAGAACTCGATGCGGCACTGAAATTAAAAACCGCACTGCTGGGTATCAATAACCGCAATCTACGCACGTTTGACGTCACATTGGACACCACCATCGGCCTGCTTCCACGCATTCCGGCTGACAAACTGGTCATCACAGAATCCGGTATTCTGAACACCAACGACGTCAAACGAATGCGTGATGCGAACGTCCATAGTTTCTTGGTGGGTGAGGCGTTTATGCGGGCCGAAAACCCTGGTGCGGAGTTGCAGAAGTTGTTTTTCTGATTTCTACGGTCTAAGGTCGTGAATGTAGTCAGGGTTAGAGGGTTACCCCCTCCCTACGATCACGACAACGTCACAAAAAAATCCGCTTGCGCTTCACACGCAAACGGATTTTTTCATACAGCAAGGCTTAACGCTTTGCCTTTTTCAGATACGTCGGACGGGCTGTCGCTAATACCGCTTCTTGATCGACAACGAGCTTTAACAGGTGAGTCGGTACGTCATCGGCCTGCAATTTCG
Organism: Undibacterium sp. RuRC25W; assembly: GCF_049339825.1. NCBI lineage: Bacteria > Pseudomonadati > Pseudomonadota > Betaproteobacteria > Burkholderiales > Oxalobacteraceae > Undibacterium > Undibacterium sp. RuRC25W. Next base: position 8,003 of record NZ_JBMPPD010000040.1, read on the forward strand.
CTTTCACAATCAGCAACTCATCGCGGCGGAAGGCGTGAATTTCTACGACCTCGCCAACACGATAACGACCAACTGCAGTCGTCAAACCATCTGCCGCATCAGCAGCAGTTACACGCAAACCGTTGATGGCGATAATCACATCTTGTGCAGATAAACCGGCCAGATGCGCAGCACGGCCTTCGAAGGCACTCGCAATCTTACAATCGTTACCATCACGCACCGCTTTAATACCAATGCTTGCTTTTTTAGCCGCGTGGCCAGAATCTAGATGGACACCGAAGTCTGCATAGAGTTTTGCCAGTGGTACATCCTCTGTGCCACGCACATACTTATCGATAAAGCGGCGTACATTGACACCAGTCGCTTGTTCGATCAGCGCTTCGATCTCATTCTCAGGTAGACCTTGTTGTGTACCGACTAAGGTGCGGCTGTAAAAATCACGACCGTATTTTTGCCATAATACGCGCATGACATCGTCCAGCGATTTTTTACCTTCGGTTTCTGCGCGGATCGTCAAGTCCAGGCCCAACGCAACTAATGAACCCTTGGTGTAGTAGCTGACAATCGCATTTGGGGAATTTTCATCCTGACGGTAGTATTTCGTCCACGCATCAAAACTCGACTCAGCCACGCTTTGCTTCAAGCGGCCATTGCCACGCGTCACCATGTTGATGGTTTTCGACACCAGCTTGAGGTACGCATTTTCATCGATAGTACCGGCACGAACCAACATCAGGTCATCGTAGTAACTGGTAAAGCCTTCAAATAACCATAACAGACTGGTGTAATTTTCCTGACGCAAATCGTAGCTGGCAAAGGCAGCAGGCTTGATACGCTTCACGTTCCAGGTATGGAAATACTCGTGACTGCATAAACCTAAAAATGCTTTATAGCCTTCGCTCATGTCTGGGTGATGTTTGAGCGGGATGTCATTGCGATTGCAGATCAACGCTGTCGATGCGCGATGCTCTAAGCCGCCGTATCCTTCACCGACGACCATCGTCATAAAGACGTAGCGGTCCATCGGTGCTTTTTTGGACCGTGGTTCAAAGAATGCAATCTGCGCTTCGCAGATTTTTTGCACATCGGCCACCATGCGTGCCATATCCATATTAGGCACTTTGCCGGTCACCACAAAATCATGCGGCACACCATGTGCTTCAAATGTTGCTAGTGCAAAGTCCCCCATTTCGACCGGATGATCGATCAGTTCATCATAGTTGGCAGCGATGTAAGTGCCAAAACCATAGCGTTTCGCCTTCAGTTCCGGCAAGGAGGTCGCGACGCGCCAGGTCTTGCAGGCCACATCGGCAGCACGCAAAATATCGACGATATGCGGCGCCGACTCTTGCCCATGCACAGTCAAAAATACGCTTGTTCCATTGAAGAAGCCATGAGATTGATCCAGATGTGCTGCGCGTACAGATAAGTCCCACGCGTAGACTTCATAAGTGATCGTCAGGGCCGCCTTACACGGAGCAGCTTGCCACGTGTGCTTATCGCGCTTGTTGAGAGAGACTTTTTTACCTTCAGACATGGCTTTGATCTGCACAATATTACGTGCAAATTCACGCACCATGTAACTACCAGGTATCCATGCTGGCAAGCTAACGACCTGCCCTTCTGGGTCTGGTTTAGCAATTTCCAGTGTCACTTCAAACAAATGTGCCGCCAGATCTTTAGGGACAATTGCATATTGAACCGCATCTGCTGTGCCAACTGACATCGGCGTATGTCTCTTGATTTGCGTCGTTTTTGCCATGCTCAACGATCTTTCTGTTAATAATTATGTGTAATTAAGTGCGCACATTCGCAGCGATGAAAGTGAATATCTGTGCAGTGACGACAACGCGAGTTAATTGCAAGCGCAAATCAATGAACCAAGATGGGACGGCATAGCTCTCATAGAGCTTTTTGTCGATCTTGTAGGCGGCAATAAAACCCACCACTTGGACCAGAAAGCCAATCAACAAATTAAACAAAGAACACCAGGCAATAATCGTCGGAATGACACCCCAGATTAAGGCTTTCCGTGTTTCTTCAACGTCCTCTCCCCTTGCCATGATCGTAATTCCCCAATGAACACCGCCAAGAAATGACAGAATGGCAATCCCGTAGGCAAGTTGCGCGCGAATAAAGTTATTAAGTAAATCCGAGGGCACTAACCAACAAGCCGCTGTCAACAAAATAAAAGGGATCAGACCAGCAAAGCCAAGGCGAATGGCAAGTTTTTGATTCAGAATATTCATAAATTCCCACTAAAACGTGTGCAAAACTTATTTCGTTCAAATTGACGAAAGCCACTATTCTAAGAGGAAAACACTGAGTTAGATATATCTGATCGTAACAGAACTGTAAAACCAGATAAAACCGCTAAAAATACGCTCATTTTTTTTGCAGATATGCCTGTAAATCGGCGGGTTGATCGACATCTTGTAATATTCCCGGATCATCAACCACGATTTCATGCACAGGGAAGGTCTGCAATAAGCGCCGCGCACCCTGATCGCCTTTCAGCGTCAGCAATTCGGGCAAATGACACTGAGAGAAGCCAACCGGATGTCCGCGTCGCCCTTGATAAACTGGCACAACGATATCAGCACCATCCCGAAGCGCCTGCACCACCCGTTGTATCGTTGATTCCTGTACAAAGGGCATGTCAGCTAATGCGATCACCCAGCCAGCACTCTCGGCAGTGTGCCGCAACGCAGTAGTGAGCGAGACTGCCATACCATCATCAGCATTAGTGCATAACAACAGCGGATAATCTGCGTCCTGCAATGCCTGTTGCAGACGCAAATTATCTGCACGCACCACCACCAGCATATCGAGGCACACAGCGGCCATCCTAGCAGCGCTTTGCGCTGCCAAGGTGACGCCACTGGGCAAGGTCTGCAATAACTTATCCTCATTACCTAAAGGATCAAACCGCCGCCCTCGGCCAGCAGCCAATACAATGCCGGTCCAGTGAGAAGGCGTGCTCATTGAGATGAAGTTCGCGATAACATTGGTAATGATACCGACGCTGATCTAATTTGCCTTAGCAGCACTCAGGCTGGCAAACTTTTCTTCCAGCGCTTTCGCGTCCATCACCCCCGGATAACGCGATCCATCGGTAAAGAAAATCCCTGGCGTACCACGGACATTCAATTTTTGCCCCAATGCTAAGACTTTTTCATTTGGATTTGCGCAATTTGCTGCCGCTGTCGGCGCCGCTTTGCCGTTCATCATCCAGTCTTCCCAGGCTTTATTGCGGTCGGCGGAGCACCAGATGTTTTTCGATTTAACTGCCGAGTCCTCAGCCAGAATGTTGTACATGAAGGTGTAGACCGTGATGTTATTCATGCCAGCAAGTGTTTTACGGAAGCGTTTGCAGTAACCGCAATTAGGATCCTCAAAGACCGCAATCACGCGTTTGCCATCGCCCTTGACCATCTTCAATGCAAGGTCTAGAGGAAGATCAGCGAACTTGATTTTGTTAAGCTCGTCGATTCTTGCTTTGGTGTAATTGAGCCCAGTTTTGGCATCCACCACATTACCGATAAATAAAAACTGCGCTTTGTCGTCCGTATAAATCACATCCGCACCAATCCGGACTTCATATAAACCCGCATACGGCGTCTTGTTGACGGAATCGACTTTAACGCCATCGCCCAGTTTTGGCTCAACTAATTTTTTGACCGCCACCTCCTGTGGCGTCTGGGCAAGCGCCACACCAGAAACCAGTACACTGGCGACCATCGTCAAGCCAACAAAGCATTGTTTTAATTTCATTTATGTCTTTCTTTGGCATTCGCCATCGGTTACCACGATATTTTTACTTGCTACCCATCGCATGCGAGATTAATTTGTTCTTTATGACAGGCAAGCGATTGAGTAAGTTCAATCCTACGTTACGCGCCAGCCGTAATGGTGCCAGCGTTGAACCAAACAGGTGCGCCAGTCCATCGGTCGTCATTTGCATCAGCAGCACTTCTTCTTTACGGGCACGACGATAACGCTCGAGCACACGGGCATCGCCACAATCGCGATGATCCTCACGGTTTTTGACCAGCTCTAACAAACTGGCTACATCACCAAACCCCAAGTTCATCCCATGTCCCGCCAATGGATGCACCACATGCGCCGCGTCACCAATCAACGCAACACGCGGCGCGATCATGCTATGCGGGCGCATCAGTGTCAACGGAAATGCTTTGATCTCTTCTGGCAGCACGGGCGTCAGATGACCCAGTTTGTCCAAGCAGTATTCTTCTAGGCGCGCAACCAATGCCGACAGCGGCTCACGCATTAAAGTCGCCGCCAACGCGTCCGGTGCAGACCAAACCAGCGACACACGGTGACCGGGCAATGGCAACAAAGCAATGATACCCAGCTCTTCAACAAACCATTGATGCGCCACGCCATGATGCGGTTTTTCGCACTCAAAATTAGTGACAACGCCTTGGTGACCGTAAGACCGATAATCGAGGCCAATATCACACTGCCCCCGCACCCACGATTGCGAGCCATCCGCGCCAACCACCAGACTAGCGCGGATAGATGAACCGTCCTCCAGCAAAATAGAGGCGCTATCATCATGCCACTGCAATTGTTTTGCCTGTCCAGCAACCAACGCCAGATGCTGCGCAAATTTCATCGCGGTATCCAACGCATGATTCAAATTGCGGTCTTCTACAATCCACGCCAGCTCATCAGTGCGCGCACCGTAAGCATCAAAGCCGATTTGTCCGTCGCTGGCGGCATTGCCCCCTTTGACCTGCATCTCTGTCACGGGCGCAACACGCGTCAGATCCAGCGCATCCCAGACTTTAAGTGAAGATAATAATTTGTTAGCAACATGGTTCAGCGCAAACACCCGCACATCCCAGCTCGCTGACACCGGCGTCGGCGCAGTACTGCGACACAACAGCGCCACCCGCAACCCCGCCTGCGCAAACCCCAACGCTGCGGCCTTACCTACAGCACCGCTCCCAACAATACAAATATCACAATGATGAACCTGAGCAGCCATAATCAGACCTTCCCCATAGACAATCCCGCCATTATACGGCACCCAGCACAGACACCTGATGAGCCACATCAAGTCATGCCTTAAGGCAATAACAAGCTTTTTTCGCCCCAGGGCTTGCAATTCATCAAACTCATCTCTATAATGCGTGGTCTTGGCCTGGTAGCTCAGTCGGTAGAGCAGAGGATTGAAAATCCTTGTGTCGGTGGTTCGATTCCGCCCCGGGCCACCAAGTATTTAGTAGTAAAAAAAGGTTACACGCTTCGGCTTGTAACCTTTTTTTATTTCAACTATTTTTCTATCAGCACCCCCTTGGTACGCCAAATTTATAAAATTCACTTCATTGAGCTACTCAAATAAAAAAGCACCCATGGGTGCTTTAAGGCGAGGTATGAATATGGCAATAGCCATAAAAATTGAGCTGCAATGTATGCGGAGTTGGTCCTCAAACAATATCAATCTTAAATATCTCAGACCATTAAACCGTCTTTTTCAGTCACACTAGGGATGGGTTGAAAATAATTTGTGTGATGCATGGCGACGGCCAGTCGCCATGCATCACATTAGATCGCGCAGGCAAAAGCAGCACTAAAGGTTGTTCATAATTCAAATAAAACGTCGCTACGTATGATGTACTTAACGCCGCGGTTGATCGGCTCTGAGCTATGGATGCAGTGCAAGGGGTGACTGCCATGCGGAAAACACAAAATGCTACCGGCAGGGGTGCGGATATCGACTTCTTTTACCGGATCGCCGCGTCGGGCCGGTTGGTGTGGCTGCGCGGCATTGACTAAAAAGCGCGTGGCGCCGCCGTCAAAATCTTCACTCAGAAAAATCAGGAAAGTCATTTGACTATAACGATCCGGATAGGCGTTCGCTATTAATTGTTCACCAATCACGCGGCTGCCTGGCCAAGAACCATCGGAGTGCGGCTTGAAATAATCGTCTTGATGATAACGATAAAAGCGAAAACGCGCGTTGATGCCTAACGCGGCATTATCCTGGAATGTATCGCCGGCCTTCGTCATCAGATGCGCGACCCGTTGCCAGATCAAGCCGTCGGTCTGTTCATCCACCACCCAGGTCAAGCTATCGTTATGCCGGATATGACGCGGTAGAGAAACTGCCGCGTCAGGCAAAAAGCCTAGCGTTTCGCTAATAGCGATCAACCGCTGGCACTCATCATGCGACAAGACATTGAGCAACTGAAACGCTGCGGGCACTTGCTCCAGATCGCGCCGTATCACCGCAGCGGGCACAGGCGCCGCAGCCGCTAGTTGGGCCAGATTAGCCCGCTTTGAGGCCCAGGTAGGCAGCGAAGGATTTTCTGCTCCAGCTTCATAGGCGGCGACAAAAAAATCGTCTTTCGTCACACCGGAACTTGCTTCGTTCATCAATTCGACATTCAATACTTTGCTCATTGTTCACTTCTTTTCTGTCATGAATTTTATCAATACGAACGGCAATCCGACTGCCGTTCGTCGCATCAGCTTAGCCGCTGATCACGCGTACCTGAGCAAACTGGCGATGCCCGGCCGCTGAGCCATGAAAGCCAAAACCACTTTGCTTGGCACCGACCCAGGGTGCGTCGCCCGAGCCGCCGACACCTTGATTGATGCCTATCATTCCGGCGTCCAGTTGTTGCGCAACCTGATTGGCTGTGGCGCGGCCAAACACCACGGCACCCAGGCCATAGCGACTGTCATTGGCACGCTGTATGGCCTGCTCGATGTGCTCAAAATGCGCAATGACAACCACAGGACCGAAGGTTTCATCCTGTTCTAGCAGCATCTCGCGACTCAGCCCGCTGATCACGGTAGGCTGAATAAACGGCAGCGGATAATCATCGCTACCGAGTAAAAAGCGAGCGCCCTTGGCTCTGGCATCCTTTAGCTGTCGCAACACCTGCTGATGCTGCGCCGGATTGGCGAGCGGGCCAATATTCACTCTGGCCTGATCCCACGGCCCAACTTGGTATTGGCGTGCATAGGTCAGAACTTTGCTTTCAAATTCTGCAGCGATACGGGCATCGACATAAATACGTTCAGTCGACGTGCACATTTGCCCTGCATTTTCAAATGCGCTGGCAACCGCAAACCGGGCCGCCGCATCAAGATCGGCATCAGCCATCACGATCATCGGATCATTCCCGCCCAGTTCCATGACCAACCGCTTCAAGCCAGAAGCGGCATTGGCCATGATGTGCTTGCCTGCCTCTATTGAGCCGGTAAACGCGATCATATTGATATCGGCCTGAACTAGGGCCTGGCCGGTCGTTTCATCACCGTGGGCAATTTGTAGCAAGCCAGGCGGCAATACCCGATTCAAGCCATTGACGAATTCCTCGGCGACCAGGGGCGTCTGCTCCGACGGTTTCAGGATCACGGCATTACCGGCCATCAGTGCCGGTACTAACAGATTATTGGCCATCGCCAAAGGGTAATTCCAAGGCGAGATCACCGCCACCACGCCTAGTGGCCGATACTGTAATTCGCCATGGCGACCCAAGGGTTCGGGCGCCAGCGCTGCGGCAATTTCTTGTGTGAAATACGCAGCGCTTTGTATCGTACCGCCAGCCTCGTAGCTAGCGCGGCGCAAGTCTTTGCCCATCTCGCGGCTGATGAGTCTTGCCAGCTTGTCTTGTAGCGGCACAAGTTGTTGATAGGCCAGCGTCAGTTGTTGTTGACGCGCAGCCAGCGACAGTGCGGCCCAAGGGGTTTGCGCCAGTCGGGCTTGCGCTACCATAGGCGCAATCTCGGATGCTTCAGTAATAGCGACGTCGCCGACAACCTCTTGGTTATACGGGTCGTAAGAACTTAATCGTGACATGGATAGATTTCTAGAGTGACGCACAGCGCGTCTAATATGACAGCAGGCATATTGCTGGAGGAAAGACCTCGTCTTGATGCGCCTTGCAGCCCTAAAATGGCTGGTAAGGCGCATCAGCTATGCCGATACGCTGAAGGGGGTAAATTAAGCTAACAGCGCCATCAGCGCATGTGCCGCTGGTTCTGAGGAGGCTGGATTTTGACCAGTAACCAGTAAGCCATCGGTAATCACATACGGCTGCCAGTCTGCCACTTTTGAATACACGCCGCCATTTGCCGCAAGCATGTCTTCTACCAGAAACGGCACGACCTTGGTCAAGCCAACGGCTTCTTCTTCAGTATTGGTAAAGCCGGTCACCTTCTTACCATTCACCACAGAGTTGCCATCTGCACCTTTAGGATGGCGTAACACTGCTGGGGCATGACAGACCGCCGCTACTGGTTTGCCAGCTGCCAGCATCGTTTCGATCAGGGCAATAGACGACGCATCTTCCGCCAAATCCCACAATGGACCATGGCCACCAGGGTAAAACACCGCATCAAAATCATCTGCAGCGATGTCATTTAATGTCAGCGTCGTTGCCAGTACCGCCTGCGCCGCTGTATCTGCCTTAAAGCGCAAGGTTGCTGCGGTTTGCGAACTAGGATCATCGCTCTTAGGGTCCAGCGGTGGCTGTCCACCCAATGGGGATGCGACGGTAATCGTCACGCCAGCGTCTTTAAAAACGTAGTAAGGGGCGGCGAACTCTTCGAGCCAGAAACCGGTTTTTTCACCCGTGTTGCCGAGTTTGTCGTGTGAGGTCAAAACCATTAATATTTTCATGCTAAATCCTTGTGGTTAGTAGATGGGTGCAGCGCGAGACTGTCGCTGCGCACCCTGATAAATTTCATTCATCTTGATAAGTTTAATTACGCGCAATTAAGCAGCGAGCATGCTGGGGTAATCGGTGTAACCTTTTGCGCCGGAGGTATAAAACGTCGCTTGATCAGGAACGTTCATTGCCACGCCCGCTTTAACACGTGCCGGAAAATCCGGATTGGCCAAAAAGCCTGTGCCAAACGCGACCGCATCCAGCTTATTGGCGCGTATCGCCGCTTCCGCTTCATCGCTGCTATAGCCCATATTGCCAATCAACACACCCTTATAATGGGCTCGTGCCACAGACATGACATCACCAGTCTGAATCTGGAAGAAATCGGCACGCATTAAATGCAGGTAAGCGAGATTAAAATCATTTAAGCGGGTCGCCAAAAATTCTGTCAGAGCGATAGGGTCACTGTCTTTCATACTGTTGAAACTATTGAGAGGTGACAAGCGCAGCCCAATGCGCTCCGAGCCGATCGCCGCGCTAACGGCAGTCAGCACTTCAAACAGAAAACGTGCGCGGTTTTCCATAGAGCCACCATAGCTGTCAGTACGCTGGTTGGCGCTATCACGCAAGAACTGGTCAATCAGGTAGCCGTTGGCGCCGTGTACTTCTACGCCATCAAAACCTGCCGCTATCGCACTTTTAGCGGCATTGGCAAAAGCGTGCACCACACCGGCAATTTCAGCCGTCGTTAAGGCGCGCGGGACGGCGTGCGGCACTTTCCCGTCGAGGGTCTGGATCTCACCTTCTATCGCGATTGCGCTTGGTGCCAGATTGGCCGCGCCATGATTAATCGCTGGATGAGCGGCACGACCTGCGTGCCAGATTTGCATAACGATCTTACCGCCCTTGGCGTGCACTGCCTCGGTAATTTTTTTCCATGCAGCCACTTGTTCAGGTGTGTAGATGCCAGGTTCTGCGATAAATGCCGACGTATCCGGCGCGATCATCGTGCATTCGGTGATGATCAGTCCAGCACTAGCGCGCTGGGCGTAATATTCCGCCATCAAGTCATTGGGTATGTGGCTAAGACCAGCGCGTGCGCGCGTCAATGGCGCCATCAGCATGCGATTCGCCAGGTTCAGAGCGCCAGCTTTAAGTGAGGTAAATAACATCGTGTTTCCTTCTAGTGGGGGTTATGAATAATCAAGAGTTCGATACAGCAGTTGGTGCGTCAACCGGACGCGAACCAAGCGTGATCTGACGATTGATACGGTAATGTTGCGAGTTCTTAGTTGATATCATTTCGAGCCATTGATTGGCATGGATGTTGGCTCGATCTCGGTACCAAAGACGATACGGGTAGGATTATAGAATTCACTCTTTCGCATACGCCTCTCTCTTTATTTCCAATAAAAATTAAATTAGACCGGTCGTCTATATTCAAGCGAAAAAAATGAGCGAATTTTATGTCTTCACCCTCTTCTTTTGATGCATTAATCACCGTATCAATGAATCATTTAATGAAACAGGCAATGAGTCATCCGCTCCGCTTAGTTTTTTACTTCTGCATACTACCGCATAGTTATTGTCACTTCATTACGACATTGCCATCTTTTTCTTACTATTTCCTATTACTGCGTATTTCTGCCATCAACTTGCCATCCAATGATGCTCAACGCCAATTTAGCGCGCTAATCACGTAGCACTTCGTAGTTTCAGGAATGCAGATTTAATATCTTGAGCGTAGCGATCATGGCGCCTTCCATCGCGCTGCGGTCGCGCCGCATCTTGGTCAACAGGGTCGCCCCTAGCCACATCTCATACAGGGTTTCGGCCGTATGTTGGGCATCCAACTCGCCGTCCAATGAACCATCAGACAGTCCGGCGCTAATGCAATCGGCCAAGCGTGCAATGATCTGATCGGTACCCTGATGCAGAGCCAATCGCATCGCTTCGGACAAATCAGACACCTCGCCAGCGAGTTTAACCGCCAAACATTTGCCATGCATGTCTTCGCTAGACTGAGACTCCAACCAACCACTCCAGTAACGCATCAACCGTTGGGCTGCAGGCATTTCCTGCTTACTCAGCAACTGGTCGAGATACGCCAGATAATCAGCGAAGTAACTCTCCAGCAAAGCTTCACCAAACAATTCCTTGGATTTGAAGTAATGATAGAAAGAGCCTTTAGGCACGGCAGCGGCAGTCAAGACCTCATTCAAGCCAACCACGGAAAAACCTTTTCCGAGGATGATGGGCTTGGCGGTATCAAGTATGTGCTGCCTGACATTGGTGCGTGGAGTATTCATGAAACGAACTATAAAACAAATTAGACCAGTCGTCTAGTATTATTTTTAGTTGCCTGGACTTATACTTTCTTTCAACGCCTTGCGATCATCAGTAGGTCAAGTCCAAACCGAGTTTTGTGGCAAAGACGAAGGTGAAGATCCCCAAGGCCAATAGCGATAGCGCGAAGACGGCGACCACTTTGCCACCCGCGCGGAGCACCGCGCGCGTCTCCTTTTCCTTATCCTCTTCCTTCTTCCCTTGATCGTAATGCCACTTGATGGCGAAGAACATACCCGTGCCGAGCACGAGAACCTTAAACGTTACGAAGACTACAGGGACCCAATCCATCATTTTTGTATTTCCAGGCTATCATTGACACGAGCTATCGTGAGGAGCACCACCTTAAAACGCTGCTTCGGCAGTTTCATTTTATTCAAACCATCCCCTCAGACATCCTGCATGCATCTTTCATTACATCTACCGATGAAATCAGAAGAGCATCCAGCGGCGTGATTTGCGGAATACAGATAGATGAAAAAGGAGAAAACGTCAGCGACTGCCATCCAAGGATGGTGCTGCTGTACGCCCTGATACATTCTACTTCAAAGCAATTTCCGTATATCGAGACAAACTGTCTCAGTTATCAACCATGCAAGATAAAGAGTTGCCGTTCTGGCTGCTGCGATTGGCCCGAGTCGTTGCGCGCTGCTGTGGTTTAACGATCCAAAAGGCACTGCGCTCCATCCAAGATTTTTTTGGATAAGGAATTGACGAATATCGTTCATCCCAATACTGACAGGGGGCGATCATAGTTCACCGGGAGGGCACTGTGGCAACGAGACAAGGAATCGTGTTCCACTGCCGAGTATTGAATTGACGCTGATATTTCCAGCCAACACAGAGGTAGTGATGCGATGACAGATTGCCAGCCCTAATCCTGATCCCCCCTTACCTAATTTGGTCGTAAAAAAAGGATCAAAAATGTGTGACAAGGTCGTCGTATTCATTCCGATCCCATCATCATCCACCGTCATATCCACGTTTCCATTTTCTACTCTCGCTGCGATAACGATATGCCCTTGTAGTCGTCCTTCGAAAGCGTGCAAAACGGCGTTTTGAATCAGGTTCACAATAACCTGCGCCAACGAACCGGGGAAGCTATTACATTCAATACCAGCCGGTATTTCGTTACTGATCGCCCACGGCAGGTTTTTAAATTCAGGACGAAGTATGGCTAAAGTGGCTTCAACATTATCACGCAAATCAAAAATTCGACGGCGCTCCGATATCTGGTCAATCGCGACCTGCTTAAAGCTGGTGATGAGCGTTGCCGCCCGATTGATCGATTGATCACACAGTTGCGCCATTTCGCCTGCGGCTCTTTGCCAATTTATCAGATCTGAGCGCCTCAAGGAATCATGTTGCAAGATGATCTTTAATTGATCCAACTGATTGATCAGACTAGACGACATCAATACAGCGTTTCCTAGCGGTGTATTGAGCTCATGTGAAACACCGGCGACCAACGAACCGAGCGCGGCAATTTTTTCATTTTGAATGAGATCGTTTTGTACGCGTTTAAGTTCAACATTCGTTTTCTCTAGCGTGTTATTTGCCTGCTTCAAATCTTCAGTCCGTACAATAATCCGCTCTTCTAGTTCACCATTTATTTGCACCAACAGCTGCTCTGTTTTTTTTAGTTTTTTATAGGGCTCTTCGATCACATCGACAACAATCGCCCGATACACTAGTAAATAAGCAATCACTTTATAAATGTGCCCGAGCATATTGTAGCTACCCTGCATTGTTGAATAAAGTGTAAAGAAGAATTCACTCATGGCCATGACGCATACCACCTGAAATAGCAAAACAATATTGAACGTTTGTGGTTGAGCTATCTTAGTCAAAAGTACCGCTGCGCTGGCTACGTTAATCGCAATAATAATGTATTCAAATTTCTTCTTAAAATCGGTGAGGCCTTGTCCTTCAATGAAAACGGTTGGGAACCACTCTTGATGAAATAGCAGGGCCCATATAAATGCAGAAACGAATACGCTCAGAGATATAAAAATGAAGTTCCGAGAGATGAATGGATCTATTGGCTTCCAACCACGAACGGAAACGATCAGCAGAACAATCGCTGCCAAGAGGCGCGATAGTAACCAAAAATAAATATGTTTTTGCGAGTCATTCGACGAAATGAAATCCGGCATGCCGACATAGGACACTGTATGAAAAAAGTCCAATCCACCAATAAAAAAGAACGCGCAAGAGAGCAGTGCCACATTTCCAACTAGTCTTTCGCCATATGAATTCCATCCGACAATAAATACCATTCCAGAAATGACAATTGATATCAATTCTAATAATGTATGAAGAGACAGGTAATAACGGACTACATTGTGATTTGACCAAGCAGGCAAAATATAAGCAAACAACTGAACGAAAAAAAGTATCAGTAGGAAAATAATTGCACGTTTTATTTCGCTCTTAAAACTTGGATCAGCCCATGAACGCTCAATTGCTTTCATTTAAATATTTCTCAAAAGTGTCTCAATATGGCCTTGTCGGGTTAGAAATAAAGCCCACGCGCATTGAATGCCTCATGGGTCTGAGTATCAAAGAAACGTAACGCATTTCTCCCCGATTTCTTAACCTGATACATGGCAATATCACCCTGTCTGAGTAGATCTTCTGCACTTTGTTGTGTGCCATTAAACAGAGTGATACCGACGCTTGCACTAATTTGATATTGATGACCAACCAATTGATATGATTGGCTCAGAACCTCAAGTATCTTATTCCCAACGATCTCTGTTTGAGCTGCGGCGTCAAAAGGGGTTTCGCTTAAATTTTCTAGCATGACAATGAATTCATCGCCCCCAATTCTCGCAACGGTATCTACATCTCGCACGCAGAGCTGAAGGCGTTGCGCTGCCTGTCTTAAAAGCATATCACCGGCGTCGTGACCAAGTGTATCGTTGATGGTCTTGAAATGATCAAGATCAATAAACATGATCGCGCCATAACGTCCATTGCGTTCACTTGTGGGCAATGCCCTGTGAAGACGGTCCAGTAGGAGTCGGCGGTTTGGCAGTTGCGTTAGCGGATCATGCGTAGCGAGTGATTCCAACATGGCATTCATTTCAGCCAGTTGAACATTTGCCGCATTGAGTTCAGAGCGTGACAAATTTAATTCAGTGATATCCCGTCCCACGCTCATGACCGAGATGATGTTGCCTTTCGCATCGAATTCAGGCGTCATTCTGATATGGCTACAATTCTCTTTTCCATTTTCAGCGGTCCATCGCAGTTCAAAAACGTCTTTGTTGCCAGTAGCAATGACTTCTCTGATTTTTTCTTCATAAATTTCGCCGTTCAATCCACCCGGTGATTCGGTAGGTTTTGTCCCCAACAACGACTGCGATTCCTCTGAAAATAGAGGATCAAACGTGGGATTGACGAAAATACGCCGACACTCAAGGTCGAATCGTACGATAGTATCGGGAGAATTTTCGATCAGCGTGCGCGACTCCTGTTCGCTCGCTGCAAGCGCTGCGGTACGCTCAATGATTTTCTGTTCAAGCGTCGCATTGATTTCATTGATGTGCGCGATCTTCTGATGGACGATGTCGTTCATTACCGTAAAGCTGAGTGACAGCTTAGTGAGTTCGTCCTTGCCTTCAGCATTTTTGAGACTAACGTAGTTTGTACTAGAAGTTGCAGGACTTACAAGGCTACCGGATTCATCCATCCTCCTCATCAGCGCTTTGAGTGGTCTCGAAATACTGTTGGCGATAATCGTACCCAGGGCAATGGCAAACAAGAAACACAGCACGCCAATTAACGCTATCTTGTTGCGCACCGTTTGTATTTCTGCGATCAGCCGACTTTTTGGAATCGTATTGATTACTAACCAAGAGGTGTCAGGAATAGTTGCATAAGCGGCGACATATTGCTCGCGATTGCCGTCTTTAAAGGTGATGAAGCCGCTTTCCGCACCGCGTTTTAGGTCACTTGCCATGCTCTTGAGCATGGCCGAGGCGTTCGCTCTATTGTCAACATTGATTTGCTGCGTCTCAGGAGGCCCAACAACGATCTTGCCAGTGCTTGAATCAACAATGTAAATAGCGGCGCCGCCCCCAAGATCGACGTTATCAAAGATTGCCGCAAAATGGGCCGGATTGATGGCCAGAAAAATTGCACCAATGATCTCATTGTTGTTTTTACTGATGATATTACGCACCATGCCAATATTTTCCTGACCTACGCCGTTATCATAACTTCCCCATTGAGGATGGCCGAGCGATGGCGATGCGTTGTTAATAAACTGTGCGACACCACTCGTCAACTGAGCGAATACCTGTGTGTCAACCACTCGATGGTATTTATCGAGAAAATACTTCTGATTGATATAGCTAATCGCGCCATATTCTTCGAGCAACGCTTGAGTAAGATCGCGCCGCGCAGCAATGCTCTCAGCCTCATTTTGATCAGCAAAAGCGGTCAATGCATGTTGTACCTGGTTCGAAAAAACGAGACTCGCGCTCTCGTTATCAATCTGCACCATTCTGAGCTTAATATTTTTCGACACCTGCTTTACGACTTCGGTGGAAAAAATGCGTGTCTTTGTTTCTATTGCATTGTCTGAATCGACGTAGGCGATATAGCCGGAAATTAACAACGGCAGTAATGACAACAATACGAAAGCACTGATTAAACGATACCGGATTTCAATCCGCCTAAGCTGGAACATCAGTATGTGGTCATACCAGCGACTTGGTAGATTGAAGTTAAATCTCATTTGTAGTGCATTTTCGCTTCATGTTTGATCGATGCGTCCAACGTTGTCGCCGCCTGTCGGGGAGTTACTTTTTTGAGCAAGACATCCTGTATGAGCGGATGTAGATTATCGATCGTATTTGCAGGAAGGAAGGAATAGTATAGACCGATTGTGACTGGATAACTACGCACCTTGCTCGTATAGGCATCTAACTGGGGTTCGCTGAATCCTTGCGCTGATTCTTGTTTAAATGGTGAAATGTTGTGACGCTTTTTCTGAAGCTCAACAAAACCTGGACCTGCAATAAAATCAAGAAAACGCAATGCAGCAGTCTTGTTGGCTGTTTCACATACGGCAAAGCCAGTTTCGCTACCGATGACCGGTACGACGGTTTTACCTGGATCATTCCAAGGGGGAATGAATACGCCAGTCTGAAAATTTTTACCGTGCATCAGACGGCCAGAAGCCCAGCTGCCCTGAAAGGCCATTGCGACTTTACCCTCGGTAAATAGATTGATTCCCTCATCATAGTTGGTGCTCATATATCCACTTTGGGCGTAGCCTTCCTCAACAATCTGCAACATGCGGGAGAAAATTTTGGAGACTTGGGGAGTATTCAGATTCAACGTGCCGTCTGCCATTTTCTCTCTCCATGCCGGCTCGCTCGCAGCAACATTATTGCCAAAGCCAAAGCTAAATGGACCATTGCCCAGCATATTTGGAAAGCCGCCATTCCAAACAATAGGAGTGAAACCTGCGCGCTTGAGTTGCTGGCATACAATCAGAAATTCCTTGAAATCAGTCGGCAACCGACTAATGCCAGCCTTTGCAAATATGTCTTTATTGTAATACATCAGCGTCGTTGCTATCCCGCCGGATATACCGAACTGCTTTTTTGTTGGCGACCTCCACTCTGCTTTGAGATTATCCAGCATACTATTCCAGGCGGTACTCTGGCCAACATCCGCCAATACACCAAGATCAGCCAGCTCCCTCGCATAAGAATTCGGGTTAATTGAAATCAGGTCAGGCAAATTACCAGAGGCAACTCTAGGTTTGATATTTTGTTCGACTGAATCGCCGATCATGAACTGTACGTTGATACGAATATCTGGATTGCGCTGATTGAATTCATCGGCGATGTGCAGCATCTGCTCAGGCCAATCGGGAGCCCATATTAAAGCAGTGACGGTGGTCCGTTGCGGAACCGTCAACTTATTAGACATACTGCCATGTTGATCGCATCCGGATAGGGCAACCAACCACAGAGCCACTGCTACGCCGACAACGAGACCAAATGGAATTTTAAAGAAAATTCGATGCATAACCGCTTCCAATTTTTGTTCTATAAAACTGCCATGTTCTTGGTGTTATTACATCAATCAATAGTCGATGATCAATAAGCAAGTACCAAGGTATTCAAATCTGACGTGACTCTATACAACCCTACCTATGAAGAATCGCGTTCGCTCTTGCTATGCATTGAATTTTACCTAGGTGAAAATTACTTAAAAAAATCCACTCAAACTTATCGGCCGCTCATCCGCTCTGTTGACTCGCGCCTACTATGGATGGTTCTGTGGCGATAACCAACGATAACAAAGTTTGACACTGTTGATTCTCGCACAAATTGAATCAAAAGAACACGTCATAAGCTACGCTGACGAATGCGTTCGACCATCAGATGCTTATCAAATTTTAAACAAATATCATTGAAATTGAAGGGTGAACTCGGATCGGAGAAATCGCGCTTTGCACTTACAGATCCGTGTCTCGATGGTGCGGCGCCATTCAAGGACCAGCAAGTATATAGAGGGGAGTACTGTCAGGTTCTCACTCTTTTTTATTTTTTTTGTGCTTTTTGGCGGCACCGCCAGTAGCTTGGTAGGAACGTGATAGGCCGCCAAGCTATGTTGACGGCCTATTGACTATCGTGCGTTTTTAAAACCCTGGCGGATGCTCACCTGCCACACCAACATGTCGCTCTAATGCCACGCCAACCCTTGCAATGGTGCCTTCATCGAACAAACGTCCAATCAAGGTAACGCCATAAGGCACCCTTCTTGGTGGGGAAAATGTAGGTAACGGATGTGCAGGATCGGGGGCCCAATCACTCCGCGCTTCAGACACAGACACGGAACCCGTGCGTAAAGTCAGTGAAGGATGGCCGGTGTTATTCGAAATGACCAACATCTCATCGCGCAATGACGGCACCAGCAGTAGATCTACCTCACCAAAGATCCTTGCCATTTCGACTGCAACCTTACGGCGCATCCGGTCAGCTTGCACAAAATCGACTGCGGATAAGAAACGGGCACTACGGAAGACATTCGGCCAGGCGTCGGGTACTTGTGCCTTCAATTGATCGACGCGATGATCGATCGTCAGCTCTTCAAAGGCGGCGGCGCCCTCAGCGAACAGAATGACGTTCAATGCATCATACGACCAGTCAGGCAAGGTAACCGGTGTGGGAATCATACCAAGGTCTTTGATTGCCTTTAGGGCAGCTCTATCGATTTCGTTCGCTGGTTCTTCATTCATCCAGTTGGGGAAATAACCCACTTTCAAACCGCGTACTGGTGCGCTTGCATCAAATGCCAATGTGGCAGGGACACTGGCAAGATCACCCGCATCAGGACCAGAAATTGCCTGCAATACCAACATGGCATCTTCGACCGAGCGCGTCATCGGGCCAAGTTTATCAAGCGACCAGCAGAGTGTCATGGCGCCTGTTCTTGGTACACGACCATAGGTCGGACGCAAGCCAGTAACACCACAGCGCATACTGGGGCTCACAATACTACCGCCGGTCTCGCTACCGATAGAAAATGCAACCAACCCCGCAGCGGTCGCCGAGCCTGGTCCAGCGCTCGAACCAGAGGCTCCCTCTTCCGGCAACCATGGATTCATGGTTTGTCCGCCAAACCAAACATCATTTAACGCCAGCGCACCAAGGCTCAGTTTAGCGATCAAGACCGCGCCTGCCTGGTTCAATCGCTGTACAACGGCCGAGTCCTTGGCTGGAATACGGTGACGGAATGGTTCTGCACCGTAGGTCGTGGCGATACCAGCGGTATCGAGCAGATCTTTGACGCCATACGGAATTCCGTGCAGCGGCCCGCGATATTTGCCGGCAGCGATTTCGCGATCTGCTTGCTGCGCTTGCGCCATCGCGTGCTCTGCTGTGACGGTAATCACGCAACGTAGCGTGGGATTGAAACGCGCAATACGGTCGAGATATATATGCGTCAAGCGCTCAGAACTCAATTGTCGACGTTGAATCCAGCGCGACAACTGACTAACTGGTGCGAAGGCAATCTCTCTATCGCTGACAGGCAAAGGAGCACCATCAAATTGACTACGCACGAACTGGTCTTTTGCCGAGGTAATTTTAATGCCAGGCAAAACCGGATTCCATTGCGTTGCCGGTACGTCTGTACTCTCCAGTGTTGTCTTGCGGGGGCCAGTCCGGCGCTCTAACATGCCCGCCATTAAGCTGCGCCAACTTTCACTCGCCATACGACGCTCCGCTTCAGAGAGCTGTACCTGCATCAGTTTCTCGGCTTCGAGAAACGTGCCAGTCGATACCTCGGGACCAAAGGCGGGAGCATTGCCAAACACAGGTGGTGCGCCTGCCGGCGTTACGCCAGTAGGCGCTACTTGAGCACTCACCCGATCAGCGCTGGCAACCGCCAGCACGCCCATCGGTGCTTTGATCAAAAATTGACGACGCTTCATCATTGATGTTGTCCTTTATGCTTAATGAAAAAGATAAGTGACTTGTTGTTGGTTGCAGACTCTTATCCTGTATCAGGGGAACGGCGTGATTACCCGAGGTGAAACAGGATGATTCTACCTAATATATTTATTTCGCGTCCTGACACACCAAAACGGCCTAGTTCAACGCAGCATTAACGTCGTTGCTTGCTGGTGAATTCTTGCAATCAGTTCTGCCGCACCTGGGTAATCGTGAAGAAGCCCGACGGCTTCTCCGACGGTGACGTGGGCGCGAGTGAAGTCGGCAGCGGCAACACCAGCGTCATACGCGCGTTGTGCTGGCTCGGGGGAGCAGATCAATTCTGGGATGCGGGGTTCCCACTGTTGATGCAATTGATTGCGTAACGCGCGGAAGTTAAAAACAGGAGGCCAGTTTTTTCGTCGGAGAATGTCAAAAATGATCGAACGCGCGGTGTCGTCGCCATTGGCGTTGAGGGCCTCATTTACGGCAGCCTGACTAGCGAGACTTTCGCGGGTGGCCCAGAAGCGGGTGCCGATCAACACGCCATCCGCCCCCAGCATTAAGGCAGCGGCTAGGCCTCGGCCATCAGCAATACCGCCCGCCGCTAACAGTAGAGTGGACGGCGATTGTTGTTGTAAGAGATCTGCTATTTCCGGAACCAAGCTAAACGTAGAGCGGCCATCCATACTATTCATACCATGACCACCTGCCTCGATGCCCTGCGCGACGATAACGCTGGCGCCAGCCTCTAGGCACTCACTGAGCTGTTGTGTTCGCTGAATCTGACAAATCAGCGGGATGCCACGTTGGGCAATTCTTGCTGCATAGGGACGCGGATCGCCAAACGACAACATCAACGCGGCTGGGGTATGCGGCTGATCTAACAGCCAATCCAGCGCGCTGGCATCTTCATCCAGCCGCCAAGTAATAAAGCCGCAACCGAATCGACTTAAGGCGCCTGAACGTTGCTGCAGCAATGAGAGCGCCAGCGCATGTTCTTTTTGTACCCAGACTAAGTCACCGTAACCGCCGCCCAATAAACCCAAGGTTCCCGCATCCGCGCAGGCGGCTGTCAGTGCACCACCAGATGCCATCGCCATCGGGGCAAGGGCTATCGGTGAATGCAAGCCAAAACAAGTGCTGAAACGCGTCGTAAGCATGGAGCAACCTCATGAGCGGGAAAAGATCGGTATATTCTAAAGAAAGGCGGCGTTACTTGCCATGTTAATCGTCCTATCTGCTGCTCATTGCCTCGCCACATCACACCGGAAAACCAAATAACCTTGCAGGTACATCGACCAACACCTGCTGACGATCTCGTGCTTCTGGCAACCATTGATTGAGTAATTGTCGCTGATCGGCGTAAAAGGCGGTACGTTCAAATAGGGTATGCGGCCAATCACTGCCCCAGACCAGCTGTTTAAGGCCATAGGTCTCGCGCAGTAAAGGCATCGCCTGCAAAGCGACTTGCTGACCACGACCGTTGGCGCCGTTTCTGTATGCACCAGATAACTTAATCCATACCTTGCCACTTGCTCCCTGTTTGAGCAAATAGTTGAATCCCGGATCGTCGACACCAAGCTGAGGGTCCGGACGGCCAAAATGATCAACCACAACGTCAATACCGGCATCGACTAAGGGATCAATGATGGGCTGCAGTCCATGGGCAAGTTGGTGGACCTCGACTTGCCAATTGCGCAGACGCAGTTGTTTGAGTAACCCACGCCACGCTGGGGATGCAAAATCAGGGGTAGGCAAGCCAACTTGATTAAGACGAATACCAACCACACCTGCGGCTTGCAGCAAATCGAGTTGGGCCACACTGATAGAGGGATCAACAACAGCAATCCCCCGCAAGCGATCTGGATATTGACGTAAGGCCTCGACCATATAGCTATTGTCGGTTCCCAAAAAACTAGGTTGCACTAACACGCCATGGGTCATGCCATTGGCATGTAACGTCTTCCAATAATCGTCAGGTGACGCATCATAGCCGGATGGAGCACGTCGCCGGTCTGGCATGGACAGACTGCGCAAAAAAACGTGCGCATGACAATCCACCGCCATCAATGATGCAGTTGTGGTGGCCTCGACGGCAGGCAAGATACCTGTACAGGCGGTCAGCGAGGCAACGCCTGCACTTGCTCCGGTAGCGATCAGTGACATAGTAAATTCTCGTCTGGTCAACATAATTACGGCTCCTCAATACTCCGATCTGCCATCCATATAGCGCAGGAGCAGATCTTCGTTTAGGTTTATTAGGTCAGTTGTCGGCCTGATGTTTCAGGCAGGAACATCACGGTCAGTACCACGATACCGTAGGCAATACCAGCATCAATACCGATAGCCTGTCCGAGTGGCATGGACTTGCTCATATACCCAACCAATACCGGAAACCCCGCTGAAGCAATACGTCCAAAGTTGTAGCAAAAGCCGACACCTGTCCCTCGGATGTGGGCGGGATACAGTTCATTAAATAAAGCCCCAAGACTAGCTGGAATACCCGCGGCAAAAAACCCTAACGGAAACCCAAGGAACAACATCTCTAAGTCTGTCAGCGGCAAGAGCAGATAGACGCACACAGTAATGGTGCTGCAAATCGCAAACAGCGCGACATTATGGCGACGGCCAATGCGATCAATCAGCATCGAGCTGGCCATACAACCACACCAGAATGCAACGATAATCACGGCGAGATAACCACCGGTACTCAAGACCGATAAATGGCGCTCGGTTTTTAGATAGGTAGGCAGCCAAGTCATCAGCGCGTAGTAGCCACCGTGCGCGCCCATCCCCAAAAGTGCGCCAAGCAATGTAATTTTGAGGACGTCTGGTCCAAAGATGCCGACTAGTGGGATTTTTTCTGCAGAAGCTTGCTCGACGACGGGTTTTGCAGGCTCAGGGATTGATCGTCTGACATACACGACCAATAATGCTGGAATCAACCCCACCATGAACATGACGCGTAATGCTGTTTCAGGTGCGAGCATGTAAAACAGTCCCGTATAAATCAGTACAGAAGCACCCCAGCCGACAGCCCATGCACTCTGCACGGTTGCCATCACTTTACCGCGATGTTCGCTACGGATGGTTTCTGCCATCAGCACTGCGCCCGCCGCCCATTCGCCACCGAAGCCAAAGCCCTGTAGCGCCTTGAGAACAAGTAACTGTGGGAAAGATTGTGCAAACGCGCACAAGAAGGTAAAAACAGAGAACCAGAGGATCGTGAGTTGGAGCGTACGTACACGACCAATACGATCAGAGACAGTACCTGCGACCCAACCACCCAAAGAAGACGCGACCAGCGTCACACCACTGATCAATCCGGCTTCCGTTTTATCAATGCCGAAGACCGCAATGAGCGTTGGAATAGCCAACGTGAACATCTGCACATCAAGAGCATCAAGCCCCCAGCCGCTAAAGCACGCCCAGAAGGTTTTTCTTTCGAGCGAAGATACCTGTCGATACCACTTAAACATGTGTTGTCTCCTGAATCGATGCACATCCCCCGCCGGTTATCAGCGTAGCCCGCACCTGAATTACATCTGGATTGTTTTTGGTTTTCGCCTGATCAGTCGGAACGAAGTTGAATCAGGAAGAAACGATTTTATTTTAAACATATAGTCATATATATGTTTACATGAAAGGTAACGCGATATCTGAATGCTGTCAACAAAAGAGTTAATCTGGACGAGAATCGGGCTTCAGGTTACAGTGTCAAACATATAATCATCCATATGTCACTATGAATCAACCTGATCACCGTCTGCCCCTCTATCATCGTTTGCGCGATGACATGATAGAAAAAATCACCACCCGTGAATGGCAGCCAGATACCGCCATCCCGACTGAGGCTGAGTTGACCAAGACGTATCAGGTCGCCATTGGCACCGTCCGTAAAGCCGTAGAAACGTTGGTTGCTGATGGCCTGCTAGTGCGTTTGCAAGGACGTGGCACATTTGTACGCCGCCCTGATTTCAACGCCTCCTTATTCCGTTTCTTCCGTCATCAAACTGAAGGTACCGCAAGCAGCGTCCCAGAGGGCCGTATTCTGCACCGCTCACTGAGCGTAGCACCGGATGAGGTGGCGAGCGCGCTGGGACTGGGCAAACGGGCCAAAGCAATTCGCCTTGATCGTCTACGACTGGTCGATAATGCACCTGTTTTGCTGGAAGAAATCTGGTTACCGCATGCACCGTTTACTGCACTCATGCAAATTGATTTACCAGATTTTGGAGATTTACTGTACCCCTTGTATGAAGAAAAATGCGGCCATACTGTCGCGTCGGCACAAGAAACACTGACCGTAGAATCGGCCAATCAAGATGTCGCGCAACAATTAGCGATGGACGTCGGGCAACCTGTGATCGTGATCGATCGTCTTGCGCTTGGCTATGACAAGCAAGCACTGGAATGGCGGCGCTCGCGTGGTCCGGCAGACAAGTTCAGGTATCAGGTTGATATACGGTGAACAAGTTTGTCGGCTCAGTCTATAGCACCGCTTTATTTTTGTTGGTCACTCTTTATAAAATCTGAACCCTAGATATAAATCGCATTAATCGTTACCTGGAAATTTTCTTTTCTTCTTCGGGTATTTGGATGACGTTCCATCACCCCATCACCTAAATATTTAAGATGCTTCAATAACACGAAATCTTTTGAGTCGTCAGGAATCTCAGGCACGATAGGACCAAGTCGTTGCTCTACTTTTACCAATTTTTCCTGCATCTTTTTTTTGCTAGGCGTTTTCACTTTCATCAATTGAAGTGCACAGCTGTCGGCCTGCAATTCTTGTTGCTCTGAATAGTTCACTAACATGTTCTTGAAGGCAGATGCATAGCTTAAAGCAGCTGCTGGGCTAGCTCCGGAAAAATTAGATAGTAACTTTCTGAAGTTATCGATTGAATCGATTCCATCTGCTAATTGTGCCTGATACGCGCGGGTTTGATGGCGCTGAAGAACATGAGAGACTTCATGAGCAATAACAAAATATTGCCACTCATCGGATACACCCTTTTTAAACAAATCCATATCCACTAAGATAATCCCACCTGGCAAGGCAGTCGCATTAGTAAAGCTTGTTTTAACGACCTTAATTGAAAAATCATACGGATTATTATCGGGAATATTTTTTAAAATATCTTCCAAAATGGCTCGCGACTTCGCGTAAGCCATTCGAATTTCTTTATTTTTATTTTCGTCTAGCACATCGTCCTGAGACACTTTGCTCTCACCAATTTGCTTTTCAAACGCCATCGGTAACCAATTTAAATTCCTCGCCGCTAATTTAACGATATCTTTGATAGCGAGTGGCTGCTGACCATTCTTCGTCATACTATCGGTAAAGTTTTTTAATTTGAGTTTGGCGGCAAGAATTCCAAGCGATGTCAGGTTATCTGTAATACCGAACGGTTGTATCGGTTGCTTACACATAGGATCAAGCACGACATTGGACACGTTTGACCAGGTATCGATGTCAATAATGCTAAACGCGTTTGGAGACGATGTCGCTGAAGTAGCCGAAGAAGAAGCAGATGCACTCGCCTCCGATTTCTCCTCACCTTCCTTCGATTTTGATGAAGCGCTCCCAGAAAAAAAATTGCCAATCGATTTGAACAGTGAGGGCGATTCCGACTGCGGCTTGCCCTCTGCGCTTTCCTGCTTTACGGGCAGATCTACCTTGGCCTGGTCCTGGCCACTATGAGCAGACGACAACAACATCAGTGCAATCAAACCGACGCCGATCTTCAATACAGGCCCACTTGAAAAAGAAACTAATCGGCTTTTTTTTGTGTTGAGTGGAAAGTGCTTCATAGATAGTTACCAAAGAAAAAGAATAAGTTGCGGGTTTACGGTTTTTTTACACTTCGCAATGCAGCCAAAATAAGGTCACGATTAAAGTAACAATCCGCCTCTTCAAAAATTGCCGCCTGATAAATCGCTTTGACATCCGCAGAAAAATCCTGCGTCTCTAGTTCTGTCAGTTTGTTGTTAATTTCTTGTAGTTCGTCAGTGTCAGGAATAGTAAAACTACCGCGATAAGACTCTTTACGTGTCACGAGCACCCAGCTGAAACTACTTCCCGCTTTCATCTTTTCGAGCAGTAAAGGTTGGCCTGCAACATATTGCGGTAACTTGACAAGTTTGCCGTTGTCATCATCCTTAATGGTCAGACTCACGAGTCCTTCCTGAATCACCGTACTTACATCAAACGGTACCTTGTCAGCGATCGCAAATACCTTACCAGTCGGCGTGCCAACTGGTGGCGGTGTCTCGAAGCGCTTACCACCTGTCGATTTGGTATCAAGCAACGCCAGCCACACCGTCTTAAGTGATTTGGCGGATAAACCTTTGACGGTCTTACAGGCATTCGTTTTTGAGAGCTCTTTGGACAAGGTTTCTGTTCTAGGAGAATTGGCTTGTTGTGGCGGGAGTTGACACTCTTGCGCATAGGCCGAACTGACACACGTAGTCATGACCAACAAAGTCAATGCAATATTTTTTTTCATACGTTTTGCATCCATCTTAAAAGTGAAATAAATTGCCGAGAAAGATAAAGTTCATACCGAGCAAAATAATGAGCCAAAAAGACAGTCCACGCAGCCAACCGAAGACATAGCCCAGACGAACGGCCCAACTCATATATTGTTTGTATTGCTGCTCCGGCGTGGCATTGGGAATGATTTTGAACGGCAAAAGCTTCTCCAACCAGTGCCGAACATGTATCCAAGAGAAATCTCTTTTCTCAAGAAGGGTCAATTTTTTTCGATGATGCCATTTCTCAATGGCGATGACGAAGCAACCGAAAATAAAACTGACATACAAACCAACAATGAGAAATCCGAAGGTTGCACCGGCAATAGAAGCGAAATCAAGCCATTCGCTATAGATTGCACCCGTTAATAGCGTAGACAAGCTCACAATCACGATGCCGGACCGTTTAAAGCGCATCCCTAAACGATGTTTTTCTTTATCCGTCTCACGAATAATTTCTGCTTTTTCAGCACCTTCTTTTTTTTCTTTATGCTCTTCCAACAGCCGTTGAATTTGTTCGATTGGTGCTGAGACAAAGCCATCAAAAAGAATCGATATCGCCATCAACAGGGGGGCCAACATAAAATGAAATTTCAGAAAGATAAACTCAGCGGCAAAGATAAAATAAAGCACTAACAACAGATAAACCAAAATGAAAGCGATAATCACGCCAGTACCTATTGCCGTACGCAAATGGCCTTTGCTTATTTCATGGATATGTATGTCAAATCTAGTCGCCATGACGTAGCCGCTCCAGAATTGGCCAACCACCCACGCAAAACAAAATGCAATACCCATATCCACTAACAAACCTATCGATGGTGTTAGTTTATCGATAGGGTATTCCAGACTGATAAGCTGAGCACCATGGATGATGACACCCGCCAACTTACCTAGGGGCGTGAGATATTTATCTTCTTTATCAGCATCAAACCCGAACAGTACTGGGTTCTGTTCCCACTGAGTACTATCGCTAAAATCCTGGCTACCAATATCAATCACCGCGAGATGACTCTGGACTGCTGAGAAGTTAATCGGTGAGGTTTCGTATTTTGTGCTCTCCTTCTTCTCATCCTCCTTTTGCAACCAAGGATTTTCAGCAGCAGTCGGTGCTTCTTTTACCAACTTACAAGCGTAGTCATTAAAACCCTCATGCAACTGCTCTGCGAATCGCGTCTGAAGAATCTCCTCTTCGCCAACAAATCGTTCATTCACGAGGCCCAACGATTTATCAAGAACGCCATCGCCAAAATGCACACCGTTAGTACATCGCTGCAACATCCAGGTATGTTTAATATTCTTCAGCGCCCCGTTGACGGCAAGTGGAGTGAGGATCACCAGTCGCTTCGATTCCTGATCCAACAACGCATCTAGGGATTCCTGACAAGCGAAGTCACTCGCGTTCGCCTTCGCTAAGGGCGACAGGTCAAAATCGATCGCTAGGCGTTGCGTTCCTTTAGCGAGAATCGCTGCAATGTCCTGCCGCAAAACGCAGCGGTCTAAGGGGCTTTTTTCGCTATAGTGACTAACGAAGCGTTCTTCACTTAGCGTAACGACGATTGGTGTATGGCTATCGATAGTGACATCGATAGAAGAGTTCTGGGCCGCCATTCCAGCGACCAATAACCAGGAAAATTTAGAAAAAATTGTTAAGATATCAAAATGCTCAAAAATCGCCGCCAGCGATGCACTGAACAATACGGATTTCCATTGCTCACTAACAAAGTCAACAACGTTTTTGAAAAATTTCGTGATACGTAAATGTAGAAATTTTTCTATGATTTCGCTTTTTTTTAGCATTTTTAGTTTCACAAAAGAACATTGCCAGCTGACATGTAAAGTGCATTTTTTTCTTCTCTGGCGTATCAAAGTCACATTGCCAAAGCAAATTTGCAACCGCGGCAATTGCTTTTTCTCACCTGTTTGTGCCTCTACCTGCGCACAAACAGCATGAAATCATACTCAAAAACACTTACATCTTTTTACAATTTTATTAAAAAATAACTAATTTTTATTAGGGCGTGTTGACATTTATTTTAACCAAAGCATCGAAGCTGCAATTGCCACAAATGAAGCAAATCGTTCAGCGAGTTTGTCGTATCGCGTTGCAACCCGCCTAAATTGTTTGATGTGAGCA
>NZ_JBMPPD010000041.1:0-35377 GCF_049339825.1 Undibacterium sp. RuRC25W
ACACAACAGGAGATTGATCACGCCATGAAAAGACTGAATAATCGACCAAGAAAAAGATTAGGATACCTTACACCCAATCAGGTATTCTTCAAAAATACGCTTGCACTTCAAAATTGAACTCGCGGAACGTTTTAGGCCCGTGTCAATTTGTTCAGCAATCTGCTCTAGTATTTCTTCTTGTGTACTCGCAACAGTTAGACTGTTACCTATCGGCGTATTGAGTTCATGAGCGACACCCGCGACCAGTGAGCCCAATGCAGCTAATTTTTCAGACTGAACGAGTTGATCTTTGGCGATGTTAAGGGTCTCAAGCGCATTGTTGAGTTGAAGATTTTTTGTGACTAATTCTGCGGTGCGGTCAGCAACCCGTTTTTCTAAGTTGGCGTTTAAGTTCAGGATTTCATGTGATGCGGCGCGGATTTCGGTCACATCTCGTAGTAATGAAATCATAAGATCTTCGCCCCGAGAGTTGTACAGGGTGCAGTTCACTAGCATTTCTCGCACGCCATTGTTGCCTAAGTTAACTTGAGTGGGATAATCGGTGACCGTGGAATTCTCCATCAGGAGTGCAACCAGTTTGCCGCGGTCATCGGGATTTTTCCATACCTCTAATTCATGGGCTGTTTTACCTACAATGTCTTTACGTGCCATTCCCATCTGGCGTTCAAATGCCGAATTAATTTCTATGTAGGTACCGTCTGTTAAGCGAGAGATTGTCATGCAATCTGGCATTAGCCTGAAAGCGGCGGACGATTGTTCGGAGGCTGCTAGTTGGTCAGTGATATCGCGTGCTATCCAGACGGCATGCGTCTTCTCTGTTCCTTTTAGCGCTATGAGGCTGCAATTGACCAGGCAATCTCTGATTGTGCCATCACGTGTGCGCATTTTGGCGAGATAGTCACGCGCATGGCCATTACTCATTAACTCAGCCACGAGCTCATCTCGCTGCTCGGGGATGGCCCATACCTTGAAATCGCGAATCGGATGCCCTAGTACTTCGCTTCTGGTGTAGCCACTAATTGTTTCAAATCCCTTGTTGACCTCGATGATTTTACTATCACTTAATCGAGTGATAACGATCCAGTCCGCGCTGGTATGAAAAACTCGCGTAAATTTTTCTTCAGCATCACCGATTTCGGCGAGGATCCATTGTTTGATTGCTTGCGGCAATATCCTTGATAAGAGTCCCATATCGCATCTTTTAAAATAATTATATTCAAGGCTAGCTACGGATAGCGTACTTCATTTTTCCAGAAACGAATAGCGGAAACGGTTTACCCATTATCTTGTGATTGCGATGAATCAATGACCGTCTGGCAAGATGACTGCTGCCCAGCAGCAGAGATGAGTGATGACAAGAGAAACGTAATCCTACGTCCTCAGGTAAATAAATGTTAAGCATGTTGTGTCCAACAAGGCACCACTGCCCGCCACCAAAGTGAGGAAGATGTATTTCTACGATAAGACTAAATGATGCCTTAAAAAAGTTGCGGTGAGGGGCGGTGCCTTGCAGCCCAGCGAGAGCATCACTGAACCGGCTGCAAGGTGCTACAGAAAATGAGCGTTTGATTAACTATGCACCTTGTTCATATTCACTATTACGCAGCTACTTTAAGCGCTTTCGTTACGTCAAGCATGCTGCCCGTTTCACGGTAGCGAGTATGCCATTCAAATGCTTTTTCAAGTATATGTGGTGTGTGTCCGCCTCGTTGCTCTGCTTCAGCGAGGTAATCAATGAGCATTTGTTTATAAGGTTGGGCAACGCAGTGTTGGATGATTATTTGCGCCCGTTCTCTCGGTGCAAGGCCTCGCAAATCAGCTAAGCCGATTTCTGTCACGATAATATCGACGTCGTGTTCAGTATGATCGACATGGGTTACCATCGGCACAATACTCGAGATTTTTCCATCTTTAGCGATCGACTTAGTAGCGAAGACTGAGAGATAGGCGTTACGTGCAAAATCGCCCGAACCGCCAATGCCATTCATCATGTGTGTACCCAGGACGTGGGTAGAGTTGATGTTGCCGTATATGTCGGCTTCGAGGGCGGTGTTGATCGTGATTAATCCCAATCGTCGGATCACTTCAGGATGATTGCTGATTTCTTGCGGTCTAAGAATGAGGCGATCCTTATATTTGGTGATTTCTGCAAATACTTCTTGGCTTTTTTGCGCTGAAAGCGTGATGGATGAGCCGGAAGCAAAATCAAGTTTTCCTGCATCGAACAAGTCGAATGTCGAATCCTGGAGCACCTCTGAATACATGGTCAGGTGTTCAAATGGGCTATCGATAAATCCGGTCATCACTGCGTTGGCAATCGTGCCGATACCGGCTTGTAAGGGCATCAGGTTGTTGCTCAAGCGACCATCACGTACCTCTTCTTTAAAAAAGTTGACGAGGTGTGCTGCAATTTTTGCTGTGTCTTCGTCTGGCGGTAGAATGGTAGAGGCACTGTCTTTTTTTTCTGTGATGACAATCGCGATGATTTTTTCTGGTG
Organism: Undibacterium sp. RuRC25W; assembly: GCF_049339825.1. Taxonomy (NCBI): domain Bacteria; kingdom Pseudomonadati; phylum Pseudomonadota; class Betaproteobacteria; order Burkholderiales; family Oxalobacteraceae; genus Undibacterium; species Undibacterium sp. RuRC25W. The sequence continues at coordinate 2,498 of NZ_JBMPPD010000041.1, forward strand.
GGATCGAAATCGCTGTTGTGCCGATACGATCGCTAACCGATGTGATTGGTACGGGTTCCCGACGCGGTCTATGCTTTGGAATAAAAATATCGTGTAGGCCTTCCAAGTCCATCGATTGGGTCAGATTGATTTCAACAATCACTTGGTCTGCCAGAATGGCAAAGCTTGCACTGTTGCCCACGGATGTTGTCGGGATGATGGCGCCAGTCTCTGTGATGGCAATGGCTTCGATGATGGCGATATCAATTGCATTGATTTGACGTGTACGCAATTGCTCTACGGTCTCTGATAAATGCTGATCGACATACATGACCTCTCCGCGATTGATGGCAGCGCGTAAAGTCGGATCGGCTTGAAATGGCATGCGACGACTCATCGCACCAGCCTCTGTAAGTGTTTTGTCGACATCATTGCCGAGCGACGCACCTGTCATCAGACTAATTTTAAGATTTTCTGTCTTGGCGCGTTCTGCGATGGCCAGGGGAACGACCTTCGCATCACCGGCCCGCGTGAAACCACTCATTCCTATGGTCATTCCATCTTCGATCCAGGATGCTGCATGCGCCGCGGTGGTGATGCGATTTCTTAATTCCGGTAGGCGAATTCTTTGCTTTTCGATTTGCTGATACTCAGTTGAATCTTGTGCTTGATGCGAGTGATGCATGTCATGCATAGTAAATCCTTTGTCTCTGAAAATGGATGGTTTTGTCAGGGGTGATCAGTGATCTGTTATGTTCTATTTTGTATCTTGTTGGTATCTAAAACTCAGTTAATGCAGTAGTTGACTGGCGTGAGTGGTTCAGGAATGTCTGTATCTTGCAATGATTCGCGCAGCTCAATTTCGATTGTTCTGCAGATCGCATCAAGTGGCAGATCGTTGGTTTCGGTGCCAAATGGTTCTTCGATTTCGTCACCTAAAGCATCTAGACCAAAAAAGGTGTACGCAACAATAGCAACGACGAATGGCGTCATGAAGCCGATCGAGTCAACTAGGCCGAATGGAAGCAAGAAGCAATAAATGTAAGCAGTACGGTGTAGTAAGAGGGTGTAAGAGAATGGAATCGGTGTATTGCGAATACGCTCGCATGAGGCTCCTGCCGCGGTTAATGCCGATAAAGTATTGTCGATATTGGCCGCGAGGCAGGCTTCAATCCGGTTCTCTTTGAGCGATTGACGCAAATCCTGCCCCATATTAAGCATGAGAAAATCCGGTTTGTTTCTGCTCGTGTCTAACTGCTTAATCTCCGCGGCGGTGAGCCAGCGTTGCATTTCGGGTTTTGTTTCTTGATTGCGTAGGAGATCACGCAATGCATGGCAATAAGCAATTGTTCTGAAAATCATCCGGACGCGGATATCGCTAAGTCCGTTGTTTGCTTTTGCTGGTAATGGGTCGTTGATCAGGCTTTGGCACTGGCGAGATAAGTTGCGGGCGCGTAAAAGAAGCTCGCCCCATAGTTTTCGTCCTTCCCAGAATCGGTCATAAGCGGCATTGTTCCTAAATCCTAAGAAAATCGAGATAGGTAGACCAATTAAGGTAAACGGAATTGTTGTCAGTGTGATTTTGAGTTCGAACAGATCGCCGTGCGAGATCGTGACGAGCGTGGCGATCAGAATATTGATGGTTAGTGCAGGGAGTATGCGTGGCAATACTGAGCCGCGTAAAAGCAAAAACAGGCGAAAGCCTGAGGGTCTATCGCGGACGATCATGTGTAACCCATAGAAAATAAATGATTCAAAATTTCTCCATATTTACTAACATATTAGCGAATTAAATCACTAATATGTTAGTAAGTCAAATGAGGGAGCGATCATGTCTGTACAATAACAGTCTGACGTTGAGTAATTCAAATGAATGCGATGCGATGCAGCATGATCAAATTAACTAGAACTAGGAGCTGTAATGAGTCACAAAATTGCCTATCGCAACTTGCCGCAATTGTTTTTAAAAGCGCGCGCAAACCTGATGGCGCATTTCAAACCTATCATTAGCCATTTTGGCTTGACGGATCAACAGTGGCGGATTTTGCGTGTACTCGATGAGCATGGCAGTCTTGAGCCAAGGGAGTTGTGCGACTTGTGTCAGATCTCGAGTCCGAGTATGGCGGGCGTGTTGAAACGTATGGAGGAGCTTGATGTTATAGAACGCAGTGCAGTAAAGGGTGACCAGCGAAGAGTGTTGATTGCGCTATCGACTGGAGGAGATCAGCTTATGACGGAAATGGCCCCTTTGATTGATTTGCAATATAAACATATAGAGCAAACCTTTGGCATAGATGCGGTGAATGAACTGGTGTCCGTGCTAGAAAAATTCAATGCAGTTTCAGAGGATGCTGTGGAACACATTTCACTTACATAGTGACGCCTTTCATTAGCGTCATTACATCAACAATGTGTAACATTTATAACTGCCTGATATAAAAGAAATGAGTGGCGTAGACAGATGCGATAAAACACACTACATTAAATGCAGCTTACTTGAAGTCAATATGAGCTTTATTGGTGTGTAGTAGGTAAGTGTGAACGTGTAATGCCGTAACCTACGCATCATCGATGGGGTGGTACTACTCTATTTTATTTGCGTTGTTTCTTCCGCACTTTGAATTGTTCATTGCTAAGGGGGTTTTATGTCTGTCAATCACAGAAAGTTTCGACTAATTACGCGTAGTGACTTTGATGGGTTGGTGTGTGCAGTACTGCTCAAACATCTGGATATGATTGATGAGATCCTATTCGTTCATCCCAAAGACATGCAGGATGGCAAAATTGCAGTAACGGATAATGATATTAGTACTAATTTACCCTATGTTGAAGGAGTTCACCTCGCGTTTGACCATCACTCATCCGAGGCGATTCGTAATTTTGGCGAGCACCGTAATCACATCATCGAGCCTGATGCGCCGTCGGCAGCTCGCGTTGTCTATAATTTTTATGGTGGTCCCAAGGTGTTTCCCGAGTCTTGGAGTGAGATGATGGCGGCTGTTGATAAAGGTGATTCAGCGCAATTTAATCGTGACGAAGTGCTTAATCCGCACGGTTGGGATTTATTGAATTTTCTTATGGATGCCCGCACTGGTCTGGGACGTTTCCGTGAATTCCGTATTTCGAATTATGCATTAATGATGGAATTGATTGATTTGTGTAAAACACAAGCGATTGAGCAAATCATGGCGAATGCGGATGTCAAAGAACGCGTAGATTTATACCTTGAACAGCAGGATAAATGTAAGGAGCAGATTCTTCGTTGTTCGACGGTGCATTACAATCTGATTGTGCTTGACTTGCGAAACGAGTCAATTATCTATGCAGGAAATAGATTTTTGATTTACGCACTTTTCCCTGATATCAATATCTCTATCCATGTGTTGTGGGGGCTAAAAAATCAAAATACCGTTCTGGCGACCGGAAAATCTATCCTGAACCGAACCTCTAGAACGAATATTGGTTCTTTGATGCTGGAGTATGGCGGTGGCGGGCATGAAAATGCCGGGACTTGTCAAATCGGAAATGATTTGGTTGAAAATGTATTGTCAGTGTTAATTCACAGGATCAATGCTGATGGTTAATTGTTCGGGGCGCGGTTCGGTTTGCGCCCCTTTATGCTTCATGGATCGAATTTCCTCACGGCGTTAGTTAATTTCTTTGCCGTGGCTTAATTTTCTCTATCACAAAAGGCATCGCTCGTGTGTTGATCTGTTGTGTAAAAATTCTATAAAGGGATTTTTTGTTGTGCGCTATTGAAATAATAGGTTTATTCGCCTACTGTGCAATGCACCAAAAACAATAAGGTACGCAATTGGAAAATCATCAAGATCATACTAAAAGCAGTCTCGCTGCTTTATCTTTGGCTGCTATCGGTATCGTTTATGGCGATATCGGCACCAGCCCACTCTACACCATGCAAGAAGTTTTCTCTAAAGAGCATGGTCTGGAATTAAATGAATTCAACATCTTTGGGGTTGTTTCTTTAATTTGTTGGGGCTTAATTATCATCGTCGCGTTGAAATACGTGACGTTGATTTTACGTGCAGACAATCGCGGTGAGGGCGGTATCATGGCTCTGACGGCACTGGCGTTGGAGTCTGTGGGTAAGTATTCTAAGCTTCATTTAACGTTATTTGTGCTTGGACTATTTGGCGCTGCCTTGTTTTATGGCGACGGCGTTATTACGCCTGCCGTTTCAGTGCTCTCTGCAATTGAGGGACTAAAGGTGGCAACGCCAGCTTTTGATCCGTACGTCGTACCAATTACTGTTGTGGTTATTTTTGCGCTGTATTCTGTGCAGTACAAAGGCACAGCTGGTATTGGTAAATGGTTTGGTCCAATTATGTTGATCTGGTTTGTTGCGCTGGCAGTCATGGGTGTTTACAACATCGCTAAAAATCCTGCGATCGTTGGCGCATTGAATCCAATTCATTCATTCCGGTTTATGCAAGTCCATGGTTGGGTGGCTTTTTTAGCGCTGGGTGCTGTTGTATTGGCATTTACTGGTGCTGAAGCTTTGTACGCGGATATGGGGCACTTTGGCAGTCAGCCAATTCGTACCGCTTGGTTTTTTTGTGTCTTTCCAGCTTTGGGTTTAAATTATCTTGGTCAAGGTGCTTTGCTCATCGTTAATCCTGCTGCGGTCAGTAATCCGTTCTACCAGCAATTAGGTGCATGGAGTGTCTACCCGCTGGTGATTATTTCTGCAATTGCTACCGTGATTGCTTCTCAAGCGACGATTTCTGGCACATTCTCGATGACGAAGCAGGCGATCTCGCTCGGCATCATGCCGCGGATGCAGATTATCCATACGTCAGCCAAAGAAATTGGACAGATTTATATTCCTGCAGTGAACTGGGCGCAGTTGGTTGTCGTTATCGCTGCGGTAGTAGGTTTTGGTTCTTCGTCTAATTTGGCTTCGGCTTATGGTATTGCTGTGACTGGAACGATGCTAGTTACGTCATTGTTGACGTTCTTTGTTATTCGTTACGGCTGGAAGTACAAGCCTGCGCTGTGTTTTCTGGCGACCGGTTTCTTCGTTACTATCGACTTTGCGCTATTCTCTGCAAATGCAGTGAAGGTCTTCCATGGTGGTTGGTTCCCGTTGGTGTTGGGTGTGATCATGTTTGTTGTCATGATGACCTGGAAGCGCGGTCGTGAATTGGTGTTTGATAACTTGAAGAAGCATGCGATTCCATTAAGTGACTTCCTTGATTCTTTATTCGTGTCACCTCCGCTGCGAGTGGCTGGTACCGCCATTTTCTTGCGGGGTGAGGCAGACGGTGTTCCGCATGCCTTATTGCATAACTTGTCGCACAATAAGATTTTGCACGAAAGAGTGATTTTTCTGACATTGCACAATCAGGAAATTCCTTGGGTGCCCGTGACCGACCGTGTGCATGTGAGTGATCTTGGTCATAACTGCTTCCAAGTTGATGTTAGTTATGGGTTTAAAAACGAACCAGATATTCCTAAGGCACTCGCGTTGTGTGAATCTAAAGGTCTAACTTTTGAGCCTATGGAAACGTCCTATTTCATTTCTAGGCAGACGATTGTGTCCAAGCCGGAGCGTGGCATGGCTTTGTGGCGCGAGTGGTTATTTGTCACGATGTCGAGAAACTCTCGCGATGCTGCCGACTACTATCGTATCCCTACCAATCGGGTGATTGAGGTCGGTTCTCAGGTCGAAATCTAAAACTTTGGCATGGGGGCTTATCAAATCAAAACCCCTGTGCTATAATTTTGTTTTTCGCGGCTGTAGCTCAGCTGGATAGAGTACTTGGCTACGAACCAAGGGGTCGTGGGTTCGATTCCTGCCAGCCGCACCAGATTCAAGGGACTAGATGCAAATCTAGTCCCTTTTTTCTTTTTCTCTAGCGTCTTTGTTGGCTTCTTTGTCGCAAGTTTTTCATTGGGATAGCTGTTCTCTTGAAACTTGCGGTGGCATTTTGCTGAGCTGGCATTGACATTCGTAGCAAAGTTTCCTTTAATAAACATTGCTGCCTTCATTCTTTTTTGGGATGTTGTCTGTGCTCGTTTGTGCTTTTGTTCCGATGTTAAGTTTGCCTCTATAAACAACAGTAGAAACAACGGCAGAAGCAAATTATATTGCGCGGCTGAGCGGTCGCTGTAAGAATAAATGTGGCGTCAGTCCTTGGAATGTCAGGGCGTAAGCGCTGAGGGCGTCAGGCTTTGAGTTGGTGGTGTTTGGATTTGAAGTGTTAAACAATGCTAAGCCTTGTAGAGTAATTTTTGTCGATCAACTACGTAAATGGAGCGAGATGATGAAACAGAGACTTTTAGTACTTGCGGTTTTTTCTGCCTTTGCCAATGCTAGTTTTGCTGATGGTCCGGCGCCCCATTGGACTTATGATGAGGTTAAGGAGTGGGGTGAGTTGACTCCTGCGTATGCACAATGTGGTATTGGTAAGGCGCAATCACCGATTGATATTCAAACACAAGCTGTTCAAAAGGCAAATTTAAGTCCAATTCAAACCACTTATAAGGCGTCTGCTGCTGAGGTTGTCAATAATGGCCACACGATTCAGGTTAATTTGGCAGATGCGGGTTCAGCAACGGTTCCAAGTGGTCAGTATCGATTGCTCCAGTTTCATTTTCATACCCCTAGCGAGGAAATGATTAATGGTAAGAGTTTCCCATTGGTCGCCCACTTGGTTCATAAAAATTCGGATGGTAAATTGGCAGTGATTGCTGTGCTCTTTAAAGAGGGTAAAGAAAACTCTGCGCTTGCTCCTATTTTTGCTGCAATGCCGGCAAAAGAGGGTAAGGTATCGTTGGCATCTGGTTTTGACGTAAGTTCAATTTTGCCATCCTCGCTCGGTTACTACTCCTTTACTGGCTCCTTGACGACGCCGCCATGCAGCGAGGGTGTTGCGTGGCAGGTTTTAAGTGCTTCCGCCGAAATTTCAAAAGCGCAAATTGAGGCATTTCATGCAATTTACAAAATGAACGCCCGACCAGTTCAGCCATTAAATGGGCGTGTTATACAAGGCTCAAATTGATAATTTGACGGTGATTGCGCCGCTTTGTCTGTGTGCAGTGCCCGACTCCAAACGTGATGTACTCTATTCTCCCTTGAAGGTATAGCTCGGGCGCTGTCACTCTTGTTGTAATTTGGGTGACGGCGCTGGTTGGAAATGTGCGCCAACTCTTCTCTGCTAAAGTTTTTTCGGCTGGGGGCTTCTCTTTATGGGTTGGGTTTGCTATAATTTTGTTCTTCGCGGCTGTAGCTCAGCTGGATAGAGTACTTGGCTACGAACCAAGGGGTCGTGGGTTCGATTCCTGCCAGCCGCACCAGATTCAAGGGACTAGATGCAAATCTAGTCCCTTTTTTCTTTTGTTTATTATATTTTGATGTGATCATCGACTCGATAAGATGCGCCAATCAGATTTGCTGCATAAGCTGATGGCGCGGACATCGATTATTCCGAAAGGATGCGCTGTCTGAGACTCCATGATTCAGGCGCTGCTTGGTTCAGGGCGCTACGTTTGATGGGGCCGGCTTTCATGCTGTCATCAAGCGAATTGATAAGTCGATGTAATTGCGCGGTGTCTGGCAGCATGGTGCCCAAAAATGCCACTTGATCAAGATGCTGTATAAGAATCGTTGGAAAATTTTCGATTTCTATGTCTTCGATGAGATGTGCACAGTCCTCAATGTCAATCCAGGTGAAGCATTTATCTGGATGTTGGGCTGCCAACTGATTAAACGCAGTGTAGTAGGCCGTGCAAGTGTCGCACCAAGCTGCGCACAGGCAAGCAATCAGCCAGTTTTTGTTGGGTAGTTGTGTTTGTACCTGTTTCAGGTCATCAGTGTGAATATATGCAGTCATCTTTCAATTTTAACCTATCCTTGGCCTTGAGAAATTCAGCCTTGTTGATGTGCGAACACGGTAAAATACGTCCATGACAACGATTTTAGCAATAGAAACTACAACCGAACTCGCTTCAGCAGCTTTGTTTGTTGAAGATCAGATGTTCACCCTTGAATTATCCGGTGTCCAGACACATTCGCAAGGGATTTTGCCGGCAATTCAGAGCTTGCTTGCCGAGGCTAAACTCGCTTTATCGGATTGTGATGCCATTGCCTTTGGCTGTGGCCCGGGCGCCTTTACTGGTATTCGTACCGCTTGTGGTGTGGTGCAAGGACTTGCGTTTGGCGCAAACCTGCCAGTTTTGCCTGTGGTGAGTTTGCAATCGATGGCGTTAGCAGCGGCGGAGCGGGTTAGTATGGCCGATTTTGTGTGTGTGCTGGATGCACGTATGAACGAAGTATATTGGGCGCATTACCATTTTTCCGGCAATGATTGTGTCGAGCTAAGTCCACCTGCATTGTCCCGACTCGATGAGGTGTTGGTTTCAACTCCGCCGGACAGCACTCAAATTGTTCTGGGTAATGGGCTAGCGTTGCCTGAGCAATTGCGAGGTTTTGCTCATGTTAATTTGATGCCTCATGCTATCCAGGTAGCAAAAATAGGTCTGCACGGATTACAGGCGGGCTTGTCTGTTGCTGCCGAAGAGGCGCAACCTCTTTACTTGCGCAATAAAATCGCGCTAACTACTGCTGAACGGACCATGGTTAAGGCCTCTTCCTGATTTGTAAGCAAGAATTGATTTTGCTAAAAAGCGCACTTTCAATCGACTGTTGAGATGTTGGTGCAGGAATTTGACGGATGGACACGATATGTATGAATTTGTAAGTCTGGGTTTTGCGGATATTGATCAGATTTTGACCATCGAAGAGATGGTGTATTCGCATCCTTGGTCTCGAGGGAACTTTTCGGATTCTCTGATGAATGGATATGACGTGTTTGGTCTGCGCGATTCAGCACAGCAAATTATTTGCTATTTTCTACTGATGCCTGTTGTGGATGAACTGCATCTTCTCAATTTTGCTGTTCGAAAAGAAAGTCAAAAACAAGGTTATGCTAGTGCCATGCTGACATTCATGGGTAACTATGCCAAAGAACGTGGTTTTGTATCAATCTTGCTCGAGGTACGTTGTAGTAATTATCGTGCCATTGAAGTCTATCTTCAGGGCGGATTTCATGAAATTGGTCGCCGGAAAGCGTATTACCCGGCCGGTGACGATACACGTGAAGATGCGATTGTTATGCGGAGAATATGCTAATGCATCCAGTTGATGCGATGAGTCAGTCGGCCATACGTGTCGCTATATTGAATGAAATGGGTTTGGGGCCAGTCTGGACCCAGCGCTATGCAGATAATACAGTGCAGGTGGCCGATGGTGCCGTTTCGGAGGGTGCCCCTGTCGTCCCGTTAGCTGCAGTCGTATCTGTGCCTGCTCATGACGATCAGTCTGACATCTTAAATGCGGCATCTTCAGTTCCTGATTATCCTTTTGACATGTCGGCTGAACAGGTCTCTGAGCAGGCATATAGTCATCATGATAAGATGATTCTGCCTGAATCAAACGCCGTTGTAAGGGCGGTTTCCGCGTTCAGCTGGAGCGAGCTTGAAGAGTCTGTTGCCGCTTGCCGCGCCTGTGGTTTGTGCGAAGGTCGCCAAAAAATCGTTTTTGGTGTTGGTGCACCAACAGCGACGTGGTTGTTTGTCGGTGAAGGACCGGGATATAACGAGGATCTTCAGGGGGAGCCGTTTGTGGGGGCGGCGGGTCAGTTATTGGATAACATGTTGCTCGCACTGGGTGTGCGACGTGGAGATCGTACTTACATTGCGAATGTCGTGAAATGTCGTGCGACTGACCATGCAGGAAAAGATCGCCCGCCGACCGCAGAAGAAATTGCCACTTGTCTGCCTTATTTGGAACGCCAGATTGCGTTAATAAAGCCAAAGGTCATCGTTGCCTTGGGAAAGACTGCTGCTATTGCCTTGTCTGGCGTCGATATAGAAACGCCGGTTGCCCAGTTGCGCGGCAAAATTCATACTGTTTCAGGTATACCTATGGTGGCGACATATCATCCTGCTTATCTGCTTCGCAAGCCATTGGAAAAAAGTAAAGCTTGGCAGGACTTATGTTTGGCACAAAAGGCGCTGGATGGTAATTCGTAGTGGACTTTTCCCCGCAACTGCGATTCCATGAAGACTGGGGGCATTTGCGTGATCCTCATGTCCGCGCGTTAGCCTGGTTGCTGACCTCCCCACACCTGCTCAAACAGGATTCGCAGGTGTGGGGCGGGGCGATTGTTGCCCCATCGTTGCCGTCCGCATCCCTACTTCATGTGTATCTAACGTCATTGGATCTAACTCCAGGTCACTTTCACCTTGCTTTGCAGCGATCTCCGACCAAGCGATTGGGTTTGTATGCAGAAATGTTGCTGGCATTCTTCTTTGCTGATTTTTATGATTTGTACGCTCATGGGTTGCAAATTCATGACGCCCGGGCGAGAACTATTGGTGAGTTTGATTTTTTAATTCGTCATCTTGATGGGCTGGTCCATTGGGAGTTGGCGACGAAATTCTATCTTTTTTTCGATGAGACGCTTGAGTGTGGTTCTGCGAAACGAGATTTGTATCATTATCTTGGGCCTAATCTGGCAGATACTTTGGGTGCCAAGATGCATAAAATTATCTACCAGCAGTTACGGTTAAGTGCGCATCCCGAAGCTGCGGCTGCACTTGATCAGCAGGTTATTTCAGCGCAGGCGCTGATCAAAGGCTGGTTATTTTATCGTAATCCATGTGTCACCGATTCCTCGGCGCTGGTTGATGGCGTCGCAATGGATCACTGTCGCGGCTATATCTGGAGTATGAGTGACCTAGATCAGATGGGGGATTTTTTAGCTGTCATCCTTGATCGCCTGATGTGGCTGGCACCTGCTCAGGTGCCAGAGCAGGAGGCGATAGGAAAGCAAGTGGTGCTGCAAAAGATCAGGGAGTTGTTCTCGCTTGTTAATGCTCCTGTGATGCTCGCGCTCGTTGTGGTTCATGATGGCGATGCGAGGGAAATCATGCGTGGCATGGTGGTTCCCGATGGCTGGTGGGCGCAAGCGGCATTGGCGCAAAAAAGATTGGCGCCTGCAATGAGTCCACAATTGTCACGCGCAACGCTAACGTAACAAAGGCTTTATTGCCTAGTGCTTATGCTCGCCAATGAGTGCCAATGAATCGTGCTCACGCTGATTTGCCTGATGTTTTTTCATCACCATGAACATCGTACTCATCACAAATCCACCAAATAATACAATCACAATCTGTATGTTGAGGTTGAGCGAAACCATAATCGCGTAGACTGTCAACATCGTCAGAACGGATAAGTTCTCATTGAAATTTTGCACTGCAATGGAGTGCCCCGCACTCATCAGAACATGGCCCCGATGTTGCAATAAGGCATTCATCGGAACAACAAAAAATCCAGACAGAGCGCCGATTAAAATAAGCAGAGGGTAAGCAACTTCTTTGCTGTGCACAAAAATCATCGTGATCACGACGCCACCCATAGCAACGCCCATAGGCATTACCGACAGAGATTTTTTTAAAGGGATAAATTTTGCTGCGGCACATGCACCAAGTGCAACGCCAACGGCAACGATGCCTTGTAATATCGCTGCTTGGTTGAGCGGCATATGCAGTGATGATTCGGCCCATTTCAGAACGATAAATTGCAGCGTGGCACCTGCGCCCCAAAACAGGGTGGTGACCGCGAGTGATATCTGTCCCAACTTATCCTGCCATAGTTTCACAAAACAATGAGAAAAGTCGATGATTAGTTGCCCTGGACGATGCTGCTGATGCTCGTACCGAGCGCCAGTATCAGGAATTCTCAAATTAAAGATGGCTGCGAATGCATAGAGAATGGTGATCACCGTCAGGGCTGCTTCAGTGCCTGTGTGTATCGGCAAGCCCATGACCGATGACTGAAGATGCAGAAGTGTTTCAGAGATATGCGGTGTAACGAGTGCGCCACCAAGTACCGTGCCAAGAATAATGGAAGTTACTGTGAGTCCTTCAATCCAGCCGTTGGCGGCGACAAGGTGCTCGGGTGGTAGAAGTTCTGTCAGAATGCCATACTTTGCTGGTGAATACGCTGCAGCGCCAAACCCCACGACAGCATAAGCAATGAGCGGATGAACATTGACAAACATCAGTGCACAACCGCCAACTTTAATCATATTGGTGATAAACATGACCTTGCCTTTAGGCAGAGAATCGGCGAAGGCACCTACAAACGCTGCAAGTAAGACATAGGACAATACAAAAAACAATTTCAGGAGCGGTGTCATCCAGCTCGGTGAGTTCATTGTTGCAAGTAAGGCCATCGAAGTGATGAGCAATGCGTTGTCGGCTAGCGATGAAAAAAACTGTGCCGCCATAATCGTATAGAAACCGCGTTTCATGCTGATGATTTGCCTAATACAAAGTGTTATCGGAGAGCTTTATACCATGAAAAGCTGAAATTACATGCGAATTAACGCAAGCTTCTGCGTGAATACTGAGTAAAATACCAGTGTTTACCTGGTTTTTGGAAAAAAGATGGCGAAAGCAAAAACAAATTACACCTGCACTGAATGTGGCGGCATTGTTAATAAATGGGCGGGACAATGCCCTTCTTGTGGGCAATGGAACACTCTAGTCGAGACGATCGTCGAAGCGGCAGGCAATCGTTTTTCCGGAAAGCATCAAAGTTTGGCGCAAACCGCGCCGGTCCTTAATCTCTCTGATATTGAGGCGTCGGATGTGCCTCGCTTTGGAACCGGTATTGAAGAGTTTGATCGTGTATTGGGTGGTGGTTTGGTGCCAGGTGGTGTAGTGTTGATTGGTGGTGATCCAGGTATTGGTAAGTCGACATTGTTATTGCAAGCGTTATCCAATCTTGCCAAGATAAAGAAAGTCCTCTACGTCAGTGGCGAAGAATCTGGTGCGCAGATTGCACTGCGTGCCAATCGCTTGGGACTTGATACCAAAGGATTGGCGTTGCAGGCTGAGATTCAGCTAGAGAAAATTCTCAATACCTTGTCTGAGCATAAGCCGCAAGTCGTCGTTATTGACTCGATTCAAACCATCTATTCGGATGCACTGAGCTCGGCGCCAGGTTCGGTGGCACAGGTCCGTGAATGTGCTGCGCAACTCACACGTGTTGCTAAGACGATGGATATCACTATGATCTTGGTCGGGCATGTGACCAAAGAGGGGGCATTGGCGGGTCCGCGTGTCCTCGAGCATATCGTTGATACGGTGCTGTACTTTGAAGGTGATACCCATTCAAGTTTCAGACTGGTGCGGGCGATTAAAAATCGTTTTGGTGCCGTTAATGAGTTGGGTGTGTTTGCGATGGGTGAACGTGGACTGCGTGGGGTGTCCAATCCTTCTGCTTTATTTCTATCGCAGCACGATGCGCAAGTCGCCGGATCGTGCGTTATGGTGACGCAGGAAGGGACTCGGCCATTGTTGGTCGAGATTCAGGCGTTGGTTGATAGTTCTCATGCACCCAATGCAAGGCGCCTATCAGTCGGCTTGGAGCAAAATCGTCTGGCGATGCTGCTCGCTGTGTTGCATCGGCACGCAGGTGTGGCTGCATTTGATCAGGATGTGTTTATCAATGCGGTAGGGGGCGTTAAAATTGCCGAGCCCGCAGCAGATTTGGCCGTACTGCTGGCGATTAACTCTTCGATGCGTAATAAACCGCTGCCTCGCAGTTTGGTCGTTTTTGGTGAGGTTGGTTTGGCAGGTGAAATTCGTCCCGCACCACGGGGGCAGGAGCGTTTAAAAGAAGCAGCTAAGTTAGGCTTTAAGATTGCAATGATCCCAAAAGCGAATGCACCCAAGCAGAAAATCGATGGGTTGACCATTATTGCGGTTGATCGAATTGATGAGGCAATGAGCAAGATTCGCGATGTCGATGACGCATCCTAATTAGTCTAATGCAACCCCAGTGCGGTAAATCTTCAATACTTTAGCGGAGTAAATCTGCGGCAGCCATACCGCTTCTGACGGCGCCTTCGATGGTTGCCGGATAGTCGCCTGCTGTGTAATCGCCGGCTAACACCAGATTTGTGTCAATGGTAGCATTTTGTGGCCTTTGCAGTCCTGGGGTGCAACTGAAGGTAGCTCTCTTCTCGGTAATAATCTGATGCCACACAGGTTGATTCAGTGCGGGGAGTTGCAGACTTTGTGCCAGCTGGTCTGCGATGGCCTGTGCTAACGCGGCATGGTCAAGGTCGCCAGATTCTTGTGGTGCACTGATGACTGCTGCTAATAATCCCGCCTGTTCCGAATGCAAGTGCCCTCGATCGAAGACATATTGCGCCCATTTATTCTGGCTTGGGTCATCAAGGAGCGCAAACATCGGTCGCGACAGACGTACAGATGCTGGATATTGCAAATAGCAAGTAGTGATAGCTTCAAATTCAAACGCCGGTATCACTGTATCGCTTTGCGCACTTTTTAACAGTCGCTTCGCATTGCTGCTGTTAGTTGCAATCACGATGCCATCGTAAGGTATCGACTGTGCGGTTAAAGCAGTCTCGTTTGTCAGTGTTAGCCGCCATTTTCCAGATTGCTGCGGATCTTTGCTAAGGCCGGTGACCGCGTTGCCGACAACAATGCTACCGCCCTTAGTTCGTATAAACGAGGCGGCCTGTTCCGGGAAAAGCGCAGAGAGATCGTGCTTTGGGATCAACATGTCAGATGCGGCACGACTGGCACCAAGGCTATCGCGCAGAACGTTCAGGAAAACCTGTGCCGAAGCACGTTCAGGTGGTGTGTTTAAAGCGGCAACGCACAACGGATTCCACATGAGCTTACATAAGCGTGCGGTCTGATCAAAACGTTGTAATAGCTCGCTGACACTACAGTCTTCGTATAATTTCCAGCCCATCCAGCGCGCCGTCGATGAAAAGCGTGCTAACGATAATTTATCCGCGCCGCTGAGTCCTTGTGCTTTGAGTAGCGCAAGGACTAAATGTAGCGGCGCTGGTACAAGCTTAGAGTGAGGCGCTGAAAACTGCATTCCATCTTCAGCAGGTGGATAAATCATTTGTAGTGGCAGTCGGAGAAACGCGTCGTCGATATCCATGCCAACAGCTCGCATCAGTTGCAGGCTTTGGCGGTAGGCCCCAAGTAAGATGTGTTGGCCGTTGTCGACATTGACCCCTTGTAGCGAAACCCGACGTGCGCGCCCTCCAAGGGTGCGTCCCGCCTCAAAGACGCTGACCTGATGCCCAAATTGAGTTAGTTGAGCGGCGGCGGCAAAGCCTGCCCAGCCACCGCCGATGACGGCAATGTGTTTTTGCGTCGATTTAACCACGTACGTAAGTTTTCCACGCGAGCCATAACTTACGTATCGGCGTGAGAGAGATGCGTTGATTCAGAACCTGAAACTTGTCACGCTGAATTTCTACCAATAAAGCCCGATAAATTGATGCCATGATCAGGCTCGTTCGTTGCGCGCGACGGTCTTCAGGGGGGAGTAGGGCGAACGCTTCGTCATACAACTTTTGCGTACGTTCATATTGAAATTGCATTAATGCTTCAAATTGCGGGCTATGCCGCGCATTGAGAATATCAGCCGCGGTGACTTTGAATTCTTGTAATTCATTGACGGGTAAGTAAATCCGCCCCTTTCGCGCATCTTCGCCAACGTCTCGGATGATGTTGGTCATTTGAAAAGCAAGCCCAAGCTTTTCGGCAAATATGCGTGTTTGCGGCTGGCTGATTCCAAAAATGCTTGCTGACAGAATTCCGACTACACCGGCTGCGTGCCAGCAATATTTTTGTAGTGCCGTAAAGTCCAGATAGCGCGTCTGGTTAAGATCCATTTCCATGCCGTCAATAATGGCCAGTAGATGTTCGCCTTGCAACTGGTAAGTTGCCATGTGCGGAAGCAATGCTTTGGTCACAGGGTGGGTAGGCTCGTTGTTCAGCATAGCTTGAATTTCTTTACGCCACCAAACTAATTTGGTACGGGCGAGCATGTCGTCGCTACTTTCATCGACGGCGTCGTCCACCTCGCGACAAAATGCATAAAGGGCAGTAATTGCTCTTCTTCTTTCTAGCGGTAAAAAGAGAAAGCTATAATAAAAACTGGAGCCGCTTTGGGCTGCTTTTTGCTGGCAATATTCGTCAGGAGACATGCTTTTTTATGTAAGTAATCGGCACAAAGCCAAGTAAAGTCGTTATGCTAGCAAACTTTGCGCAACTATGAATTACTTGCAACAAGCGATCTGTTGCAAGTATCGTAATGTAATCGGATCACAGAATTATGAATCCAAAATGCACTAGCTCGTATAATAGTGGGCGCATTATATTATTGCTCTATTAAAAAATGAGCTTGCTTTTGGTACAAAACTCTAAATTTGGACAAATATCTTGAATAAATCGAAAATTGCTGGAATTTTAGGTGGCGTTGCAATTGTTCTTGCTGGTTGTGGTGGCTTCGTCTACACGACGGTAGGTGGTACCGTTACAGGCTTGGGCACGACGGGCACCAACGTGTTGATAATGCAAAATGAAGGAAATTACAAGCAAACTCTCATTGCCGATGGCTCATTTTCATTTTCTGAGGCAAGTAATGCTCACTATGCCATTTCCGTTTATCAGCAACCGAGTTATGTCAATTGCTCCGTAGCCAACGGAACCGGAACGATGAATAGCTCGTCTGGTGTTGCAAACGTTAATGTTACCTGCGTTCCAAATGTTCCTGTGGGTGGGAAATTGAGTGGCCTTGCCGACGGTGGTAAATTGTATTTGATTGACAATATCACAAATGCTGCAGCGAACATTAACCTTAATGCTGACAATACAACCGCAGGTGCTATATCAAGCAACGGTGACTATACGCTGCCAACATGGGTTGTCAATGGTTACAATTACAACGTATCGGTTGCATTGCCTCCGCCGGGTCAATATTGCACTGTTGTGAATGGTGCTGGTGTTGCATCAAACTTAAACAATATATTGGTAAACGGCGTAGTGAAGGGCGTTGTTAATATTGACATCAATTGCACAGCCGCTGTTCCAGTAACTTTTACTGTAAGTGGATTAACTGCAGGAAATTCTTTAACTTTAACGAATACTTCCACGGCACGCGTTGATCCGTTAACTGTCACGACCATCGGTACGTATAACTTTTCTTGGAGCTTGTTGACTGGTATGCCTTATGCGGTAACTATCACGACGCAGCCAACAAACCAAACTTGCACCGTGCAGAATGGTACAGGAGTTATTAATTTGGCCAATCCAGCTGGCGCTGCAAACATTCTGGTCAATTGCGTGTAAGCTGATTTTTAATAAGAAAATAGGGCAGTTTGCTTAATGCAAATAGCCCTATTTTATTTTCAGACACATAGTCGCCGAGCTAAAGTCGTCTTAGAGCTCTTCCAGTGCACCTTGATGATTGAAATAGAAAATACCTTCGTGTTTGAAACCCCATTTGCCACCTTTTAGTCGAATAAAAGGTTCGAAACTGAAAAAAGGCACATCAATCAGGAGCGCGTCGTTATCGGATTCGATAAATTGTCTTTCGTCTCTGTTTGTTGCAATGCTGTGTCCGACGTTGCCACGATAATCCAAATTGACAAATCCACTTTGCCTGATGCGCATATTGGACCAGTTAAACAAATCTCCGAATGTTGTCTGTGGTCTCACGAGCTTCATCATTTGCTGATGCATTTGTTCTAGAAAACCCATGCCATTTTTGAATTCAAGCAAGGTTGGTGCTTCAGTTACTTTGCCATTTTCGATTGCAAATGAGCGGGCGCAATCTCCCCAGCAATAATCTTTCACTGGGCTTAAATCAATGGTGACTAGGTTGGATGCGCCGACACGTTCTTCCCGTGGCGCATAATCTTTACCTGAGATCGAAACGCAACTGCGTGATCCTAAAAGTACCAAGGCGGGGCAATTGTAATACCAAGTTTCTGTGTAGCCGTGTTCCGCGAGCAAATGTTGCGCTTTTTCAGTGATTGATTTTTCGGTGTCATTTGCTGTAATGAGTTCCCCCAGCCTGGCAAGAACCGATTTTGCGGCATTTTGCACCTCGCGATGCTGATCGATTTCCAGTGCGGTTGGCATGTGTTTGCTTAATTTAATTTCCGATGGGAAATTGGTTATTTGCTGCTGGTGACTGCGCTGACACCTGCTTTGGTAACATCAACAGCGGTTCCGACAACGGCGCTCCCAACATGAATGGTTGTCGATACAGCAGCATCAGCGATTGCTAATACCGTACAACCACTCAAGGATAGAATGCATAAGAGCAAAGACAATGGTTTTACGCAAATTCGCACGATGCTGTCCCGGTTAGATGTCAATGGATTTTTTAGCGGTGATCGACTTCTGTCGAGGATTGATGGCGCGAGAAGGCGCAAAAATCGATAATTCGTATTATGCTTCAATTTTTACTTTGATGTTGTTATCTTGTTTTGATTTGGATAAATTGCACTAATTTATCTGGTACCTTGCTGCGTAATTCGATCTCAGCAAGCTGAGGTTGATCTTCCCTGTGCATGCGGCTTACATCCACATTGCTCGCCACATTAATATCATCCAATCCCATTTTTTTAATGTGGGTCGTTGCTTGAAAACATCGCCTTGTACCTTATCTATTTTTTCTATAATTCTCAAGCCGCCTTGGATGACTAGGCGCAATTCCCAGTCAAAGCGCCATGGTAATTCCTTATGCAGGCTAGCTCCAGAAAGCATTAACGCGCGCGCGCGCTGGGACTGAAAGTGCATCAGCATAATCCAGTTGTCACTCCCTGTGACGCTTTCTAATAAGTTTTCCTGTACGTCGAATTTTCGCAGGTCTTCCAATGGTAGATAAATCCTGTCTTTTTTTAAATCAATGGCGATATCCTGCCAGAAATTGATGAGCTGTAATGCCGTACAAATTGCATCTGATTTTTGCAGATTAATGGTCGTTGCTTTGTCGTAAAGATGTAGCATTAGGCACCCAACTGGATTGGCTGACCGGCGGCAATAATCGACCAGCTCAAAGTAAGTCTTGTAGCGTGCGGTGGTAATGTCTTGTTTGAATGCGGAAAGTAGATCTCTAAAAGGTGATAGTGGTAAGTTGTGCTGCTCAATTGTTGTGGCAAGTGCTTGAAAGATAGGAGAAGCAGTTGGCTCGCCTTGCTCAATACGACGTAGCTCATCGTCGTAATCTTCTAGCGCGGTCAATCGCTCGACTGGTGTTGCAGTTCCTTCGTCGGCAAAATCATCCGCAGTGCGAGCGAAAATATAGATATTTTTGACTGCTTGTCTTAAATGGCGTGGAAGTAATAAAGATGCAACAGGGAAGTTTTCGTAGTGCTCTACCGACATAATTTGTTTTTAAGAATGTTAATGACTGAAAAGTCATTGGCAAAAAAAGAGTGCTTATCTATAATAACTAACCAATGAGTCAGTTATGTAAAGTTGCTGCGACTTTGTTTGTATCTGTCTGACTATTCGCAGCTAGCATATTAAAGGAAATATCCGTGTTAAAACCAGTTTCTACTAGCCTGATTCAGGCGAATTTCAGTGAGTCACGATGCGCTGTGATGCGAACGTTCGAGGCCGTCGTGGTAATTGCATTGCTTGCTACATTGGGTGCGTGCTCAAAGGTGGTAGAAAAATCGGACGATGTCAGACCTGTTCGTGCCATTGTTGTTAAGGGTGGAACTGCTGATGTTGCTCTTGAGCTTTCTGGCGAGGTCCGGCCGCGTATTGAGTCGCGTCTAGGCTTCCGAGTTGGTGGAAAAATTGTGAGCCGTAAAGTTGAGTTAGGTACGGTAGTCAAGCGCGGTCAGGTCCTGATGCAATTGGATCCGCAGGATCTAGCGTTGGCCCAAGCGCAAGCTAAAGCTGGGCTGGTCGCTGCGGAGAGTAACCGCGATCTGGCGCTGGCAGAACTGAAGCGCTATCAGGAGTTGCGTACAAAAAACTTCGTTGCAGCGACTGTGCTTGACACGAAAGATGTTGCATTTAAGGCTGCGCAATCAGGTTATGAGCAAGCCTTGGCTGCATACAAAAATCAAAGCAACCAGGCTAGCTATGCGAATCTGGAGTCGGATGTTGATGGGGTGGTTACCAGTGTTGATGCGGAAGTGGGACAGGTGGTCGCTGCTGGCACGCCGGTTATCCGTGTTGCACAAACCGGAGAGATGGATGTGGTGGTTGGTGTGCCTGAGAATAAAATTAACGTCATTCGACAGATGTCAGATATTAACGTTACTTTGTGGGCGCAGCCATCAAAGATTTTGTCCGCCAAATTGCGTGAACTGTCGCCGATTGCCGATCCTGTGACGAGGACGTACACAGCTAAAGTCATCCTGCCGTCGGATGCCTCGGACGTTCGTTTAGGTATGACTGCAAATGTCACTTTTATTGCACGCAATTCAAACGAAGTGATTAAGTTGCCGATGACGGCCTTATTGCAAAGTAAAACTGGTTCTTCGGTGTGGATTGTTAATCAGGGCGCGGTGCAGTTGGTTTCGGTACAAATTAGTGGCGCTTCAGGGGAGGATGTTTTAATTGCTGGTGGTGTTTCGAGCGGTCAGACGGTGGTAACGGCTGGTGTTAATTTTCTCAAGCAAGGTCAGAAGGTTGTTGTCCTCGGCGTAGATCAGGCGTTGAATGATGCTGTAAAGCCATCGGCGACTGGAGACGTTAAATGAGCGGAAAATCTGGTGGATTTAACTTATCGAAGTGGGCGCTGGAGCATATCCCATTGACGCGATACCTGATGGTGGCTTTGCTATTGGGTGGGATCTTTAGCTACGGTAACTTGGGGCAGGATGAGGATCCGCCATTCACTTTCCGGGCGATGGTTGTTAAGGCAATTTGGCCTGGGGCAACTGCATTGCAAATGGCGGATCAGGTCACTGATAAACTGGAAAAGAAACTTCAGGAAACACCCTACATCGACAAAATTCGAAGCTATTCAAAGCCCGGAGAGACATTGATTACGCTAGAGTTGAGGGAATCGACCCCGCCAAAAGAGGTGCAGCAAGCGTGGTATCAGGTTCGTAAGAAAATTGGTGACATGAGTAGTACGTTGCCACCAGGTGTTATTGGCCCAATATTTAATGATGAATTTGGCGATACATATGGTTCCATTTTTGCCCTATCCGGGGATGGTTTCACCTATGAGCAGGTCAGGGAATACGCTGACTTTGTTCGTCAGCAATTTCTGAGGATTCCTACGGTATCAAAGGTTGAATTGTTCGGTGTTCAGGACGAAAAGATCAATATCGAATTCTCGCAAAAAAAGTTCTCGCAATTAGGCATCTCTTTTGATGTGATTGTTTCGCAGATTAATTCGCAAAATGGAATCGAAGGTACAGGTAAATTAACAACGTCTTCGGCTGATTTGCAAGTAAGGGTTTCCGGGGCCTTGTTGAAGGTGAGGGATCTCGAAAACCTGCAGTTGCGTGCGAACGGTACCACTTTCCGTTTGGGTGATTTTGCGACCGTTAAGCGTGAATACCAAAATCCGCCGAAGGATAAAATGCGTTTTAACGGCAAAGAGGTTGTCGGACTTGGTATCTCCATGGAGAAAGGTGGCAATATCGTTGCAATGGGTAAAAACTTACAGTCAACGATTGCTGTTATCAAGCAGAAGTTACCCGTTGGTATACAGCTTGAGCAGGTCACCAATCAACCCGATGCGGTGAAAGCTTCCGTCGGTGAATTTATTCACACCTTAATCGAGGCCGTTGTCATTGTTCTTGCGGTCAGCTTCCTTGCGCTTGGCTTGCATACTAAACCGTTTCGTCTCGATGTTTGGCCTGGGTTGGTGGTGGGTTTGACGATTCCTTTGGTGTTGGCAATTACCTTCCTGTTTATGCGGATGTTTGACATCGACTTACATAAAATCTCGCTCGGAGCGCTGATTATCGCTCTTGGTTTGCTGGTAGATGATGCCATTATTGCGGTTGAGATGATGGTGCGAAAAATGGAGGAAGGTTTTTCGCGTTTTGATGCTGCCACCTTCGCCTATACCTCAACAGCCATGCCAATGTTGACGGGAACACTGATTACCGCGGCAGGATTTTTGCCGATTGGTTTAGCGAAATCAGCTGCGGGTGAATATACGTTTTCCATGTTTTCTGTCAATGCACTTGCATTGTTGATCTCTTGGTTTGCTGCAGTCTTGTTCACTCCTTATCTTGGATTTTTATTGTTGAAGGTTAAGCCGCACTCCTTAGGTGGAGAGGCGCATGAGTTGTTTGATTCACCGTTTTATAGTCGATTCCGGGCATTGGTCTCGTGGTGTGTGGAGTGGCGTAAGACGACCATTGTCATTACCTTGATTATTTTTGGTCTAGGTGTGTTTGGATTTAAATTTATTGAGCAGCAATTTTTTCCTGACTCCAGTCGGCCTGAGTTGATGGTTGAAATGTGGTTGCCGGAGGGATCTTCGTTTAGTGCAACCGAGGCGCAAGCAAAAAAATTTGAAGCCTTTATAAAAAAGCAGGATGGGGTGGAGAGTTACACGAGTTATGTTGGTAATGGTAGCCCTCGGTTCTATTTGCCGCTGGACCAGATTTTGCCGCAAACGAATGTGACGCAGATCGTTGTACTCGCAAAAGATTTGAAGGCAAGGGAGGTGCTCCGGTTAAAAATTGCACAACTATTCAAAGCGGATTTTCCAGAGGTGCGTGGTCGGGTGAAACTGTTGCCAAATGGGCCGCCGGTTCCCTATCCAGTGCAGTTCCGTGTTACTGGTCTGGAGGTGAATGGTGTGCGTGGAATTGCCGATCGGGTGAAGGAGGTGATGCGAGCTAATCCTAATACGTTAGGCGTCAACGACAACTGGAATGAGTCTATGAAAGTCGTGCGCATTGACCTCGATCAGGATAAATTGCGCGCGTTGGGTGTGACTTCGCAATCAGTAATGCGAGCAGCGAATACGATTCTAACTGGTACAACAGTAGGGCAGTTCCGTGACGGCAATAAATTAATTGATATGGTGGTGCGTCAGCCGATTGATGAGCGCTCGACAATTGAAGCGCTTGGTAATGCCAATATGCCGACTGCCAGTGGGAAATCTGTGCCGTTGTCCCAATTGGCAACAATTAAACTTGTCTGGGAGCCAGGTGTGGTGTGGCGTTACGGGCGTGAGTGGGCAATTACCGTGCAATCAGATGTTATTGATGGCATTCAAGGTCCAACGGTATCGAGTCAGATTATGCCAAAATTATCATCGATCATTGCGGCGTTACCGCCAGGCTACAAAGTTGAATTGGCAGGTGCTGCAGCAGATAGTGGAAAAGCGCAGGATTCAATTGCCGCAAATGTGCCGTTGGTCGTTTTCATTATTTTCACACTCCTGATGTTGCAACTGCATAGCTTTTCACGTGCGTTACTGGTATTTTTGACTGGGCCTTTGGGTGTGGCTGGGGCGGCGATGGCATTACTCATCTTGCAGCGCCCGTTTGGTTTTGTTGCTCAATTGGGGGTGATTGCACTTTTCGGGATGATCATTCGTAATTCTGTTATTTTGATTGACCAGATTGAGCACGATATTGAAGCGGGGGTTGATCCTTGGACGGCGGTCATTGAGTCTGCTGTAAGGCGATTCCGTCCAATCATATTAACCGCTGCAGCTGCGGTGCTAGCAATGATTCCTTTGTCCCGTTCTGTCTTTTGGGGGCCAATGGCGGTCGCGATTATGGGTGGTTTGATCATCGCAACCGGATTGACGTTGTTGTTTTTGCCAGCCTTGTACGCGGCGTGGTTTAAGGTTCGTAAGTCGAACTCACAAGCGACGACATCGCTGCCAATGTAGCTCGTGCAATGTAGTTCGTGGTAAATCGGTGAGATAGCGACCGTGATTTGATTGTAGTCACGGTCGTTGCGAGGTACCATATCGTGCCGTTGATATATAAAAATGAACTTAAAAGATTGATTTAGGAAAATTTTTGAGTATTTTTCTAAAAGCATAAAAAAAATAAGGCATACCGATTCAAAATCCAGTAGAATATCGGGCTGGAGTTGTAATGCCACATACATAAGTTTTGGGCGACGATAGATGTTCGGGTCGCCCTTTGCTTTTGTGACGGTCGTGTCGGATGTGTTCCGGTATGTACTTACTCATCCCGCGAGGATGGCGAAATTGGTAGACGCACCAGGTTTAGGTCCTGACGCCAGCAATGGTGTGGGGGTTCGAGTCCCCCTTCTCGCACCACAGAATTTTTACTATTTGGACGATTTTCATGGCAACTGCAGTCGAAACTTTAGATAAATTGGAGCGCCGCCTCACGATTTCCTTTCCAATCGCTGATGTGAAATCAGAGGTTGAAAAGCGTTTGAAGGTGCGTGCACGTACAGCAAAAGCTCCTGGCTTCCGCCCAGGCAAAGTGCCAATGAAGATGGTTGCTGCGCAACACGGCTATCAAGTCGAAAACGAAGTGTTGAACGACAAAGTTGGTCAGGCATTTGCTGCTGCGGCTAACGAAAATAGCCTGCGCGTTGCTGGTTATCCAAGCATTGAGCCAAGTACAGCAGAAGGTGTTGCTGAAGGTACATTGGCTTTTAATGCTACTTTTGAAGTCTATCCAGAGATCGTTGTTGGCGATTTGTCTGCTGCTGAAGTTGAGCAGGTGAAGTCTGAAGTCTCTGACGTTGAAATCGACAAAACAATCGATATCCTGCGTAAGCAGCGCGTACACTTCCACGTTAAAGGTGAAGAGGGTGCGCACGGCAATGGTGGTGCAGATCAGACTGCTCAAAGTGGTGATCGTGCAACCGTTGATTTCGTTGGTAAGATTGATGGCGTTGAGTTTGCTGGCGGTAAAGCAGAAGGTTTTGCTTTTGTATTGGGCGAAGGTCGTATGTTGCCTGAATTTGAGGCTGCAACAATTGGTCTCAAAGCTGGCGAATCTAAAACATTTCCATTGGCATTCCCAGAAGACTACCATGGTAAAGACGTTGCTGGCAAAACAGCTGAATTCACAATCACATTGACTAAGTTAGAGTGGGCGCATTTGCCTGAAGTCGATGCCGAGTTCGCAAAGATGCTCGGCGTTGAAGATGGTGATCTGGTTAAAATGCGTGGTGACATCAAAGAAAACCTCGAACGTGAAGTAAAAGGTCGCGTTAAAGCTAAAACTAAAGAAAGCGTCATGGACGCATTGGTAAAAGCGGTCGTATTCGATGTTCCAAAGACACTCGTTGCTCAGGACGGTGAACGTTTGGCTGAAATGACACGCCAAGATATGGCACAGCGCGGAATGAATGTGAAAGACGTTCCATTCCCAACTGAACTTTTTGCTGCGCAAGCTGAGCGTCGCGTACGTCTTGGTTTGATCCTTGCTGAGTTGGTAAAAGCTAATAACCTGCAAGCAACTGCTGATCAAATCAAAGCGCAAGTTGAAGATTTTGCTCAAAGTTACGAAGATCCTCAACAAGTAGTAAAATACTACTATAGTGATCGTAATCGTCTGGCAGAGGTTGAAGCCCTTGTTTTAGAAGAAAACGTCGTTAACTATGTGTTAGGTAAGGCAAAAGTGTCAGACAAAGTTCTGCCATTTGACGAGTTAATGGGTAACAACGCACAAGCGTAAGTTTGAAAAAAGGAAAACACATGACAGGCATCATCCGTAATTCGGCGTTGGATACTAATATGCTGGGCATGGTGCCTATGGTGGTAGAGCAGAGTGGGCGCGGAGAACGTTCTTACGATATCTATTCCCGTCTGCTTAAAGAGCGTGTGATTTTCTTGGTTGGCCCCGTTAATGATCAGACTGCCAATTTGGTCGTCGCTCAGTTGCTGTTTTTAGAGAGCGAAAATCCAGACAAAGATATTTCTTTGTACATTAATTCCCCTGGTGGCTCAGTTTCTGCTGGTATGGCAATTTATGACACGATGCAGTTTATCAAGCCAGATGTATCGACATTGTGTACTGGCATGGCTGCATCTATGGGAGCGTTTTTGTTGGCGTCGGGTGCAAAAGGTAAGCGTTTCTCGTTGCCAAACTCACGTGTCATGATCCACCAGCCTTTGGGTGGCGCACAAGGTCAGGCATCAGATATTGAGATTCAAGCGCGTGAAATTTTGTATTTGCGTGAACGTCTAAATGGAATTCTGGCTGAAAAGACAGGGCGGAGCCTTGATCAGATAGCAAAAGATACTGATCGCGATAATTTTATGTCAGCTGACGCTGCAGTTGAGTATGGTTTGATTGATAAGGTGCTGACTCATCGCGCTTAAACGTTCAGAATCGGATGAACGCCCGCTCCTAAAAAGGTCGGGCGTTTTTTTATTCAGTATTATAGATCTTGGAATATAGTGCAAACTGAGAGCACGCAATGACGAAAACTGTTTTTGCGGGTAATATGCTTTTAATTCCTACCTAATTAATTTTGTTTTTTTCATATTCGTACTATGCCCGATAAAAAATCCTCCAGTGGTGAAAAGCTGCTCTATTGCTCATTCTGTGGCAAGAGTCAACATGAGGTTAAAAAACTGATTGCTGGGCCTTCGGTCTTTATATGCGACGAATGTATCGACTTGTGCAATGACATTATTCGTGATGAAGTGTCTGAAATCGATAATATTGCCAGCGCAAAAACTGAACTGCCTACTCCGCAAGAAATTACTGACCTGCTTGATCAGTATGTGATTGGTCAGGTGAATGCAAAGCGCATTCTTTCGGTGGCGGTGTATAACCACTACAAGCGCTTGAAGCATTTGGGTAAAAAAGATGATGTCGAATTGGCCAAGAGTAATATCTTGCTGGTTGGACCGACGGGTTCGGGTAAAACTTTACTTGCGCAAACACTGGCTAGAATGCTCAATGTGCCGTTTGTAATTGCCGATGCTACAACATTAACTGAGGCTGGTTATGTTGGTGAGGACGTTGAAAACATTATTCAAAAGTTGCTGCAAAACTGCAATTATGAAGTTGAGCGCGCGCAAAAAGGGATTGTTTATATCGATGAGATCGACAAGATTTCACGTAAATCTGATAATCCTTCAATTACCCGCGATGTTTCTGGAGAAGGTGTTCAGCAAGCGTTGTTGAAACTCGTTGAGGGTACGATGGCGTCTGTGCCTCCACAAGGTGGCCGCAAGCATCCAAATCAGGACTTCATACAAATTGACACGACAAACATCATGTTTATCTGCGGCGGCGCGTTTGATGGCTTGGCCAAGATTATCGCAGATCGTTCCGAGAAAAGTAGTATCGGGTTTTCAGCGAGCGTGAAGAGTCAGACTGAGAAAAGCGCTAGTGAAGTCATGCAGGATGCGGAGCCGCAGGATTTGATTAAATTTGGTCTGATTCCAGAGTTGGTCGGTCGTTTGCCAGTGATCGCGACGTTGAATGAGTTGGACGAAGCTGCGTTAATTCAGATTCTTGTTGAGCCAAAAAATGCACTCATCAAGCAATATGCAAAATTGCTTGAAATGGAAGGCACTGAGCTAGAAATTCGTCCTGCTGCATTGCAAGCGATTGCGAAAAAGGCGATTGCGCGTAAAACAGGTGCCCGTGGCCTGCGTTCTATCCTTGAACATGCGCTGCTTGATGTGATGTATGACTTGCCAAGTCATCAAAATGTTGAGAAGGTTGTCATTGATGAGGGGACCATCATAAGCGGCGCTAAGCCTTTGTTGATTTACCAAGATCAGCCAAAAGTATCGGGCGCATAAGCCCTATTGCTTTTGCAATGCGTCGTTGGAAAAAGGGGATTTGTCCCCTTTTTTTTATAGGTATTGTGTGATTTTTTTTGAATCGCAGTAAAATAAAGACAAATAATTCACAGCTTCAATCGCAAAGCTACCCGGAGATACACTCTGAGTGGCTTTTTTTTATTGTTTTTTTTAATGATGGGCTTGTGTTTTAGCCTTGTGCGCCAACATTAACAACTAGTATTTACGAAAGGTGCGCCATGACGACTACTCTGAATTCCGAGCAAATCCAACTGCCTCTGCTGCCGTTGCGTGATGTGGTTGTATTCCCCCATATGGTTATTCCGCTGTTTGTCGGACGTCCAAAGTCAATTAAGGCCTTGGAAGCAGCAATGGATCAAGGAAAAAGTATTATGCTCGCTGCTCAAAAAGCAGCAGCAAAAGATGAACCGTCGGCTGATGATATTTATGAAATTGGCTGCGTCGCTAACATCTTGCAAATGTTGAAGTTGCCAGATGGCACGGTCAAAGTCTTGGTGGAAGGGGCGCAACGTGCCCGTATTCATAAGATCCATGATTCAGAATCTCACTTTACTGCGGATTTGACGCCCGTTGCAGCTGTGGAAGAGGATGACTCTGAAGTGGAAGCGATGCGCCGAGCGATCGTTCAGCAGTTCGATCAATATGTGAAGTTAAACAAAAAGATTCCTCCAGAAATTCTTGCATCACTGTCGGGTATCGATGACGCTGGTCGCCTGGCGGATACAATCGCTGCGCACTTGCCACTCAAGCTCGAGCAAAAACAAGTCATCTTGGAAATCTTCAGTGTCGCTAAGCGTCTTGAGCATTTGCTCGGTCAGCTTGAAGGTGAGTTGGATATTTTGCAGGTAGAGAAACGCATCCGCGGGCGCGTGAAGCGTCAGATGGAAAAATCTCAACGCGAGTACTACCTCAATGAGCAAGTGAAGGCAATTCAGAAAGAATTAGGCGAGGGTGAAGAGGGGGCGGATATTGATGAGCTTGAGAAAAAGATCATCGCAGCCAAAATGCCTAAAGAAGCTCGTGACAAGGCGCTCAATGAGCTTAAAAAGCTGAAAATGATGTCCCCAATGTCTGCAGAAGCGACCGTGGTGAGAAATTATATCGACACGATCGTAAGTTTGCCTTGGAAGAAAAAATCCAAAGTCAATAATGACCTGACGAATGCTGAAAAGGTGCTTGAAGATGAGCACTATGGCTTAGATAAGGTGAAAGAGCGCATTCTTGAGTATCTTGCAGTTCAACAGCGTGTAGACAAGCTCAAGGCGCCAATTTTGTGCTTGGTTGGGCCTCCTGGTGTGGGTAAAACCTCACTCGGTCAATCCATTGCCCGTGCAACAAACCGTAAGTTTGTGCGTATGGCCTTGGGTGGTGTGCGTGATGAGGCAGAGATTCGCGGTCATCGTCGTACTTATATCGGTTCCATGCCAGGTAAAATTTTGCAGAGCTTGGCGAAAGTTGGTGTTCGCAATCCACTGTTCTTGTTGGACGAAGTGGATAAAATGGGTGCCGACTTCCGCGGCGATCCGTCGTCAGCATTGCTTGAGGTGCTTGATCCCGAACAAAACCATACGTTCTCTGATCATTACATCGAAGTGGATTTTGATTTGTCGGATGTGATGTTTGTTGCGACTTCCAACTCCTACAATATTCCAGCTGCTTTGTTGGATCGTATGGAAGTGATTCGTTTGTCCGGCTATACCGAGGATGAAAAAACAAGTATTGCGCAACGTTACTTATTGCAAAAGCAAATCAAGAATAACGGTTTGCAAGAGTCCGAAATTACCGTGGCTGAAAGTGCTATCCGCGACATCATTCGTTATTACACGAGAGAGGCGGGTGTCCGTTCACTTGAGCGCGAAATCTCCAAAATTTGCCGTAAAGTCGTGAAAATGCTTTTGCTCAAGAAGAATGAGAAAAAAGCGACAATCACGTCGAAGAATCTTGATAAATACCTAGGCGTACGTCGCTATGACTTTGGTGTTGCTGTCAAAGAAAATCAAATCGGCCAGGTCGTTGGTTTGGCTTGGACGGAAGTTGGTGGTGACCTCTTGACCATCGAGGCGGTAGCAATGCCTGGCAAAGGCGGAGTGATCCGTACGGGAACACTGGGCGACGTGATGAAGGAATCCATTGAGGCAGCGAGAACTGTGGTGCGTAGTCGTGCTAAGCGTCTTGGTATTAAAGCTGATGTGTTTGAGAAGAGTGATATTCACATTCACGTACCTGAAGGGGCGACGCCGAAAGATGGTCCGTCTGCTGGTATTGCGATGACGACTGCCTTAGTTTCTGTATTTACGGGTATTCCAGTCCGTGCTGATGTGGCGATGACTGGTGAGATTACGCTCCGCGGTGAAGTGTTGCCGATCGGTGGATTGAAAGAGAAGTTGCTCGCTGCTCATCGCGGTGGGATTAAGACTGTTCTGATTCCTGAGGAAAATGCAAAAGATCTGGCGGAAATTCCAGATAACGTCAAAAACAAGTTGGAAATTGTTCCTGTGCGCTGGATTGATAAAGTACTTGAGATTGCGTTGGAGCGTCAGCCAGAGCCTTTGGTTGAGCCTGAAGTTCCTGTTGCTGCTGCACCTGTTGATCCTGCGGTTGATTTGACTGTCGTAAAGCATTAAGTCAGAGAGTCCGTCATGCTGTGAAAAAAGCCCGATAGTTCGGGCTTTTTTTTATCAGTTCATCGGACTAAATGATTGTTTTGGGGGGGACGATTTTTTCTCTGTATTTCAAGAGGGGTATTGAGGTGAGGGGGGGGGCTGTGTTGATGGGCTTACACCCAGTTTCTCATTAGCCCTACAGCAAGACCTTCGAGATAAAAGTCCGCATCTTGGTCGTCCACCTTGATCGTCGAGTAATCAGGATTTTCGGCGATGAGCTCAATGTGATTGCCCGTTTTTTTATAGCGCTTAACGGTAACGTCATCACCAAGACGGGCGACAACGATCTGTCCATTGCGTGCGCTATCAGTTTTCTTTACTGCGAGCAAGTCACCATCTAGGATGCCCGCGTCGCGCATTGACATGCCGCGCACTTTTAGTAAGAAGTCTGGCTTGGCAGAAAATAAAGCGGGGTCGACCTGGTAGCTCGCCTCAATATGTTCGCTGGCGAGAATTGGGGAGCCTGCGGCAACCCGACCAATCAATGGAATGTTGAGTTGAACGCTGGCTGGATGGGGTGGATTAAAAGTTGAGCCGGTAATATGGCTTGATAACTCAGACTCCAATAGCCTGATGCCGCGCGATGTGCCAGCGGCAATTTCGATCACCCCTTTACGCGCGAGGGCCTGAAGGTGTTCCTCTGCTGCGTTTGTGGATCGAAACCCTAATTCTGTCGCAATCTCCGCCCTCGTTGGAGGGAAGCCTGTGTTTTGTATGGCATCTTTGATCAGATTTAAGATTTGTTCTTGACGTGTGGTGAGCTTCAGCATAAGCGAGCGGCGCCGAAAATAGCGCTGTATGTATAGACAGTCTGTATTTTTATACAGTGCAGCTGGATGTGCAAGGAAATTTTTAAAATATTACTTTTTTGCCGTCTTTGGTCATCTAGGTGCTTGTAGTAATTGAATAAAATGAGAAAGTGGGTTATTATCATCGGCTTTCCTCTTCCTGCACTCGTCTTGACGCCGAGGCAGGCTATTTTATTGTCCACAAGGAGAATATATGCGTCATTATGAAATCGTATTTATCGTACATCCCGATCAAAGCGAGCAAGTTCCTGCAATGATCGAACGTTACAAAGCTAGCGTTGTTGCACGTGGTGGTCAGGTTCATCGCGTCGAAGATTGGGGCCGTCGTCAATTGGCTTACATGATTCAAAAATTGGCTAAAGCACACTATGTTTGCTTAAACATTGAGTGCGATGCAGAAACATTGCTTGAGCTGGAAACAGCATTCAAATTCAATGATGCCGTTCTGCGTCACCTGACAGTCAAAATGAAAAAAGCTGAAACAGCTCCATCTCCAATGATGAAAGCAGTTCAGAAAGAAGACGCAGCGAAAGCACAACGCGTCGAAGCACCAGCTGCTTAATTTTGATTTGAAGAAGGTCGTCTAAAAAAGAGTGAACCAATTAAAGCTTGTGGCGCGCATTATTGAGAAGTCAGCATTGCGATATACGCCAGCTGGAGTGCCGATTGCAGCAGCAGTATTGATGCATAGGTCGTTGCAGCATGAAGCTAACATTGAACGAATAGTTGAGTTAGAGATGAATGCCCAGGCAGCTGGGAATATTTCAAGAGCATTTCATGACTTGCCGTTAGATGTCGAAATTGAATTCACTGGATTTTTAGCCCGCAGAAATCGCAACAGCAAAAGTCTCGTGTTTCACGTTAATGAAATCGGGACACATTTACTAGATTAGGAGCCTGACATGGCATTCGGTAAAAAATTTGATAAAAGCAAATTGAAGCAAAAGCGTCAACAACAAAATCCTTTGTTCAAACGCAAAAAATTCTGCCGCTTCACAGCAGCACATGTAGAAAAAGTTGATTACAAAGATATCGACACTTTGAAAGATTTCGTGCAAGAAAACGGCAAAATCATGCCAGCACGTTTGACTGGTACTAAAGCTTTGTACCAACGTCAAGTTGATACAGCGATCAAGCGCGCACGTTATTTAGCGTTGTTGCCTTACACTGATCTGCACACAGCGTAATTGACGACAAGTACTAGGAGAAAAATATGCAAGTTATTCTGATGGATAAAGTCGTTAATCTCGGCAACCTCGGTGATGTAGTTAAAGTGAAAGACGGTTACGCACGTAACTTTCTGATTCCACAACGCATGGCTCGCCGTGCAACTGCAGCAGCGATCGCTGAATTCGAAGCGAAACGCGCTGAGTTGGAAAAAGCAGCAGCAGCTAAATTGGCAGCAGCTCAAGCTCAAGGCGAAAAATTGGAAGGTTCTACCGTTCAAATTTCCCAAAAAGCTGGTGTTGATGGTCGTTTGTTTGGTTCTGTTACTAATTTTGACATCGCTGAAGCATTGGCTAAGCAAGGTGTTGCAGTTGAAAAATCGCAAGTTCGCTTGCCACAAGGTCCATTGAAGATTGTTGGCGAACACTCTGTTTCTGTTGCTTTGCATACAGACGTTGTTGTTAATGTAACAGTTTCCGTTGTTGGAGAGCAAGCTTAATAGGCTTCAGATTTGTTTAAAAAAAAGCCGGGTTCTGAACTGACCCCATTTAGTTGGACAGTTTAATTGCTATGCTACTAAGGGCTGATTTCTGTATTGCACAGGACTCAGCCCTTTTAATTTCATTTTGATGCGGTCATGATTATAGTATCGAATATAGGT
>NZ_JBMPPD010000042.1:0-34292 GCF_049339825.1 Undibacterium sp. RuRC25W
ACCAGCCAGAGGTTCACCTGCGTCCAAATGCAGTTGTGCCTTACAAATCTGTTGCCGCTGTAATGGCCTCAGCCCAGCGTCTGGGTGTGACCAAAATCGGTATGGTGGGTAACGAGCAGTTCTTGAAGTGATCTTTACATTTATTGTGATTTGAGCACTTCCATGTTTAAGTCTTGATGTATGATTGAAAACTGGCAGGGTGATCCCTGCCTTTTTTCATATTTGCAGAAATCAGTGCCTTCTATGCCAAGAGAGGGGCGTGGTTTTTGAGTTTATTAAATTTATTGATTGAGAGATCAACATATGAAGCAACTTCGCTTGTCTCGTATCGCTGTATTGGTTGCAGCGATTGGCTTTGCTGCCGCGCCTGAATTAACTAACATTGCTGCTAATACTGCCCATGCAGAAGAAGCAATGCGCCCGGAAATTGGCCGTATTGTTCAGTCTGCAGGTGAGTTATATAAAGCGAAGAAATATAAAGACGCTTTGGCGAAAATTCACGAAGCTGACGCTGTCGGCGGTAAAACAGCGAATGAAAGCTTTACTATTGAGCGTATGCGTTTGTCAATCGCCTCCGCTGCTGGCGATAACGATGCGGTTATTCGTTCTGCTGAAGCGATTGTTTCTGCAGGCAAGTTGCCATCTAAAGATCAATTGCAAATGATTCAGGTGTTGGCTAACGCTTACTACAAAGCGGGTAATTATTCGAAAGCAGCAACTTGGTATAACCGTTACTTTGCTGATGGTGGTACTGATCAGTCCTTGCGTCCCTACATGATTCAGGCGATGAATCAAGGTGGCGATAGCTCAAAAGCACTCAAGGAAGTCATGGCTGATATGGCCGCTGATGAGAAAGCAGGGCGTGCCCCAAGTTTGTCCAATTTAGAGTTTTATGCTAATGCGGCATTGAAACAAAAAGACATGGCAGGCTATTCCAGTGCGCTGGAAAAAATGGTTTCTTACTATAATAAGAAAGAATACTGGGTTAACTTGCTCAACAATATCGAACGTAAACCAGGTTACTCTGAGCGTTTGAAGCTTGATCTGTACCGCCTAAAGATTGCTTTAGGCCAAGTGACAAAGACGTCTGACTTTATGGATTCTTCATTGATGGCAATCCAGGCTGGTTTTCCGGCAGAAGCGACGAAGATCATTGACGCAGGCTACAAAGCTGGTGCGTTGGGTGCTGGTGCCGATGCTGATCGTCATAAACGTTTGCGGGATATGGCGACTAAAGCACAAGCTGAAGCAGATAAAGGTCTCGCAGCAGCGCAAGTTGAAGCGCAGCAAAGCAAAGACGGTACAGGTTTGCTCAATATCGGTTACGCCAACGTAACAGCAGGCAAATTTGACCAAGGTCTGGCAATGATGGAAGACGGTATCAAGAAAGATAACCTGAAACATGCGGATGACGCTAAATTGCATCTGGGCATTGCTCAATTGCAAGCAGGTAAAAAAGCTGTGGCGATTAAAACGCTGAAAACAGTTCAAGGTAATGATGGGACTGCAGATTTGGCGCGCTATTGGATCATTTACGCTAATCAGTCTGGTAAGTAATAGGCGATCTTCCTTATTCTGACACCCATCCGCCCCAGGCGTCTCAGTTGATCTCAATTGACTGAGATACTGTGGAGAAGAGTGAGTGTTGTATGGACTGACTTAGAAATGACACTAAATAGAAAAGGGGAGGCATTTATTTGCCTCCCCTTTTTTTATTCCAATTTAGGGTGTGATACCGCTTGCTTACCTATGAATACTTACTTATCCATGCCGTTTCTTGGCGGTCTTAACGTGTGCAACTAGCGTACGTGATGACGTATTGTGTGATGAGGCTTTGGTGTGCGTTGCAACCGTAGTATGGCCACTTTTGTGCGTGATAGGGACTTGCAAATGCAAGGTTTGTCCACTTGATACTGAATCGTGTTTCAGATTGTTCCAGCTACGCAGATCCGCAACACTGACTTGATAACGTTTCGCAATCGAGTTGATGTTGTCGCGTTTTCCGACTTTGTAGCTGATCTGATGGGTTGTGGCCGCCTTTTCAATTACTAATTGTGCCTTATCAGCCAACTCTGGTGCGATATCGTTGTTGGCACTTTTGTCGGACTTCGGAACCAAGATCGTTGACCCTGCTTTGACCAACATTTTTGCAGGTATCAGGTTCACGTTGCGCAGTAAGTCAGGTTTAACACCTAACTTCGATGCCAGACTCTCTACTTTCTCTGTTTTCTGAACGGACATCGTAGACCAGCTAGAAAGTGGGCCTTGCCATTTACTCAGATTCTCTTTGAAAAGAGCGGCATTATCTGTAGGTAACAAGATCTTGGTATGACTATTGCCGGTAATAACTGGTCGATTAAATTGCGGATTCAACGCATTAAATTCATCCAATGATAGCTCGGCCAACTGTGCAGCGACCCTAACGTCAATGTCACGTGTTTTATCAACAGTAACGAAATACGGTTGATTTTCGAGCTTTGGCAGTGCAATATTAAATTGCTCTGGATGAGCGATAATATTTTTGACTGCTTGTAACTTGGGTAGATAATTTCTTGTTTCTGCTGGCATCAGCGCGGACATGCTGTCAAAATCAATTGGCAATCCAAGCGCTTGTTGTTTCTTAATGGCTCGCTGAACGGAACCTTCGCCCCAGTTGTAGGCTGCCAGTGTCAGTTGCCAGTCACCAAACATTCCATGTAGGCGTTCTAGATAATTCAATGCCGCATCAGTCGAATCCAATACGCCGCGCCGGTCATCCTTAAACATATTTTGTTTAAGATTGAAGTCTTTGCCGGTCGCTGCCATAAACTGCCACATACCTGTTGCTTTGGTCGTGGAAATTGCCTGTGGGTTAAAGGCCGATTCAATGAATGGTAAAAGTGCGAGCTCTGTGGGCATGCCGCGTTTTTCCAGCTCTTCGACGACATGATAAAGATAGCGCGATCCGCGCTGCACCGTACGGAGGATGTAATCTGTCCTTGTGCTGTACCAAGTTAATTGATTGTTGACCAGTTTATTGTCAAGATCAGGGATCGCATATCCAGCACGCACGCGTTCCCACAAATCA
The DNA here is from genome assembly GCF_049339825.1 of Undibacterium sp. RuRC25W. Classification (NCBI taxonomy): domain Bacteria; kingdom Pseudomonadati; phylum Pseudomonadota; class Betaproteobacteria; order Burkholderiales; family Oxalobacteraceae; genus Undibacterium; species Undibacterium sp. RuRC25W. The sequence goes on from NZ_JBMPPD010000042.1 coordinate 3,068, forward strand.
ATCTCTTTGTTGCTGTACGTGAAATTTGGAATTTCTGTTGTCAGATTGGTGTTGGGGGTATTGCTGGTGTTGCTGGTGTTGCTAGTGGTGAGACCTTTGGCGTCGCTAAACACAGGTGTTTTTGTGAGTGCAAGCATTGATGGCGTGTCTGCGTAACTGTATTGCGGCAGCGTCCCTATGAGTAGCGCGGACAGGACAGCAAGTTGAATGGGGCGTCGTAATCGTTTCATAGGCAAGATGATGTGCTCATCGACCATCGTCGATATAGAATGCAAGATCGTGAGAGTGTACGCAAGTGCGGAATGTCACGTCAAGGGAAATGTCATTTGGATGACATCAGAGAAATGTATTCTGCCTGACATTTTTTTAGAGTAATGGCGTAATAGCGCACTCTTTTCCTCTTGATTTAAAGAAAATGAAGAGGAAAAAGAGGGTTAATCTACGTCTTGATGCAAATTAAATTGCAAGGCTGCAAGCGTTGCATAGACGCCGCCAAGTTCTACGAGAGAATGATGCGTACCGCTTTCGACGATCGCTCCTTGATCCATGACAATAATTCTGTCAGCACGCTGCACCGTTGCTAATCGATGCGCAATGATGAGCGTGGTGCGGTTTTGCATCGCTACTTCCAGTGCGCCTTGTACCAGTCGCTCTGATTCCGCATCTAACGCGCTGGTTGCCTCATCAAGCAGAAGCAATGGGGGATTTTTAAGTAGAGCACGAGCGATGGCAATCCGCTGACGCTGACCACCGGAGAGTCGTACACCACGCTCGCCCAGGAATGATTGATAACCCTCTGGTAGTTTTTCAATAAACTCGTGAGCTGCTGCCATTTTTGCTGCTGCGATGACCTCTGCATCACTCGCATCTGCTTTGCCATAGCGAATATTTTCCATGGCGTTGGCTGAAAAGATGATCGTTTCTTGTGGCACAACGCCGACGGCATTACGTAGATCGACGAGTTGTAAATCCCGAATATTGATGCCGTTCAGTTCTATCTTGCCGTGTTGCGGGTCGTAGAAGCGCAGCAGCAACTGAAACAGCGTCGTTTTACCAGCACCAGAAGAGCCAACAATGGCGACTGTTTCACCAGCGGTAATGTATAAATTTAAATTAGAAATCGCGTTACTGTTTGGTCGCGATGGGTAGTTAAAGCTGATATCACTCAAGCTGAGCGTAGCTCCAGTCTGATTGCTGGTAGAAAGATCTGGTAAGGTTCTTGGGTATAATGGATTTTGGATTGGTGATTCAACGGCCATTAAATCTAAGAGGCGTTCGGTTGCACCTGCGGCACGTTGTGCGTCGCCCATGACTTCGGATAAGGCTCCCAACGCTCCAGCAACGAGGGATGCATATAAAATAAATTGTCCAAGCTCACCTCCGCTCATTGTGCCCTCAATCACAGCGTGAGCACCGAGCCAGAGAACAAAAACAATGGCACCGAATACAAGCAAAATCGCAAGCATAGTTAGTAAGGATCGCGCGCGGATTCTACTCATCGCAGTCTGAAACGCATTTTCGACAGAGCCTGAAAAGCGCTGAGCTTCAATGTGTTCATGGGTAAATGCCTGCACCGTCGGCATGGCATTTAAAATTTCACCAGCGATCGCAGAGGCATCGGCAATTTTGTCCTGTGAGTCACGCGAAAGCTTGCGAACCCGGCGTCCGAAAATCACGATAGGCAACACGACTAGCGCAAGCAGGACGATGATGATCGAGCTTAATTTGATGCTGGTAAAAAATAGCATGACTAAGCCACCAATAAACAGCAGGACATTGCGTAGTGCCATAGAGATGCTGGTGCCAACCACCGTTTGTATCAGAGTGGTATCCGTGGTTAATCGCGAGAGCACTTCGCCCGTCTGTGTCGTCTCAAAAAACTGTGGACTCTGCGTCACAACGTGCGAGTAGACTTTGCTACGAATATCTGCCGTCACTCGTTCACCTAACCACGACACCATATAAAACCGCGCAGCAGTAGAAATGCCTAGTACGGTCGCCACGCCGAACAGCGCCAGGAAAGTCAGGTCAACGTGCTTGATACTATGTGCCCCAGCACCACCAAAACCTAGGTCTATCATCTGTTTGAACGCAGCGGGAATGGCTAACGTTGCGCCTGCAGCGATTAATAGGGCGATGCCTGCCAAAAAGAACTGTTTTTTATAGGGGCTTAAAAACGGTAGTAGACCTTTAAGCGTATTCAAACTGCTTCGTTGGCTGGAATTTTCAGGGGAGGTCGTTGTGCTCATGTATTTCAAAGTGAGTCTTGCAGGATCGGGATAAGACTATTCGTTAATTCTTTAGTGCAACTGATGCTAAATACGAAAAATTCAACTTCAGGTCCTATTATCTCTCAGACTGCGATGTAACGTATTGCATACGCTGACGAGTCTTTGTTTGGACCGATAGTATGTCTTGATTTCATCATGTGATTAGAAAATATCGATTTTTTGATGATTGGCGGTGTAGATAGAGAGATGTAATAGTGATAATTAAAAAATTTTCTGCCTAAAATCACTCAGATGCAACGTTAGCGTATTTTTTTATAGTGATGTCGGTGAAATTACATTTACTATAGGCGGAGACAATAATGCTAAGTGTAGAATCTTTGTGTCCCTGAAACGAAAGCTGAATGATGAAACGACTTCTGAAGCGGAGTGCAATTGCACTGCTGGTATTGGTGATTCTGGTTTTTTTGGCGTTAGGCTGGTATTTGCATACCAAAAAAGTACAGCGTGATGGGACTGTCAGCCTGAACGGACTCTCGGCATCGGTTCAGGTAACCTACGACGAACGCGGCGTGCCACATATTCAAGCCCAGAATCAGGCGGACTTGTACCGGACGCTGGGTTATGTTCATGCGCAGGATCGCTTATTTCAGATGGAAATGGTGCGGCGCTTGGCTGGCGGTGAGTTGGCGGAAATTTTAGGTCCTAAGTTAATTGACATGGACCGTTTATTTCGCACTCTTGGCTTGCGTGATTTTGCCAGTCATTATGCACTCACAATGAATAAAAATTCAGCCTCTAGTCAGGCGCTGATTGCCTACCTCGATGGTATTAATCAATTCCAGGCCACCCATCCTGCGCCATTAGAATTTGATCTCTTACACATACCCAAGCGTCCATTCACAGTAGAAGACACCATTGCGGTCTCCGGTTACATGGCTTACAGCTTTGCAGCAGCCTTCCGGACCGAACCAGCATTGACTGCCATCCGCGATAAGCTGGGTGCAGATTATCTGAAGATTTTTGATCTTGATTGGCATTCGCAAGGCGTCGTGCAAAGCGGCCCTGCGTTAGCTAGTAATGACTGGATGAAGCTCGACAAGATTGCGCAACTGAGTCAGGCTGGCATCGAAGAACTGGCAATTCCACAGCTCGAAGGGAGTAACGCATGGGTGGTTTCGGGCACGCATACCGCCAGCGGAAAACCTTTGTTAGCTGGTGATCCGCACATCGCCTATTCAGCACCTGCGGTCTGGTATGAGGCGCAATTGTCAGCGCCAGATTTTGAGTTGTATGGTCATTTTCAGGTCTTAAATCCAATGGCGTTGCTGGGACATAACCAGAGTTTTGGATGGAGTCTGACGATGTTTCAGAACGATGATATCGATCTTGTCGCTGAGAAAGTCAATCCGCAAAATGCCAATCAGGTCTGGGTGCATAACCAGTGGGTTGATCTGACCAGCCGTGAGGAACTGATTCAGGTAAAAGGGGCCGCACCCGTCAAGTTGGTTTTACGTCGATCACCGCACGGCCCAATCATCACCGACGCATTTAAAGATAATTACGGTGATGCGCCAATTGCCATGTGGTGGGCATTCCTTGAAACAGATAATCCCGTGCTCGATGCTTTTTATGAACTTAATCGGGCAGATACGCTCTCTAAAGCGCGCAATGCCGCAAGCAAAATTTCCGCGCCAGGACTCAATGTCGTCTGGGCGAATGCCAAAGGTGATATTGCCTGGTGGGCTGCTGCTAAGTTGGTGAAACGACCTGCCAATATCAATCCAGCCTTTATTCTTGATGGTACTTCGGCTGATGCGGATAAGTCTGAATTTTATGATTTTGCCGATAATCCGCATGAAGAAAATCCTTCGCGTGGGTTTATCGTGTCAGCCAATTTTCAGCCTGTATCGCCAACCGGTGTGGCGATTCCCGGTTACTACAATTTGTATGACCGTGGGCAGCGACTGGTGCAGTTATTGAGTCAGTCTGGTATCAAATGGGATACCAAAAACTCGCAAGCGCTGCAGCTCGATGTGCAGACAGGCTATGCCGCGCGCGTACTGAAACCAATGCTGCCGATATTAACTCAAGTATTGACGACGCCAGAAGATAAACGCCTCTTGGACATTCTGACGAAATGGGATGGTAACTATCAGACAAACTCCATCGCGCCGACATTGTTCTCACAGTTAATCTATCAGCTCGCTCATAACACCATGGCTTCACGGCTTGGTGATGTGCAGTTCCAGAATTTACTTAGAACGCGGACGCTGGATTTCGCACTTCCACGACTGCTGGACGATCAGCAATCGATATGGTGGGGTACATCTACTGAAGCTAAATTCGATGCGCGACAAGCGATGTTAGCTGGTGCATGGGATGACAGCCTTGCACATCTGCGTCAGACTTTTGGCAATGATACGGCACAGTGGCAATGGGGACGCGCGCATACGCTGACGCACCGCCATCCTCTTGGGCAGCAACAACCGCTCGATAAACTCTTCAATATCGGTCCTTTTTCTGTCCCTGGTGGGCGCGAAGTGCCAAATAATCTGTCTGGGCCTATCGGTCCAGCCCCTTGGGCGGTGGGCTATGGACCGTCGACGCGGCGTTTAATTGATTTTGCTGACACGACGAAAGCGCTTGGCATCAACCCTGTTGGGCAGAGTGGCGTCTTGTTTGATGCGCATTACAATGATCAAGCTAAGTTGTTTGCCGCTGGTGTTTATGTGAACGAACATACTGAAAAGGCCGATGTGGACTCGCATGCGCGCGAGCATTTGTTGTTGCAGTCGCAATAAGTGTCGTTATATTAATGGCAATTTATTGTGTATAAAGCAATGTTTTTGGTAATTATTTGGTGTTGAATATATCCAAGCTCATTCAAGCCTTATATAATCGCGCTACTTGATCGGGAGAGCACAATATTGAAATCAATCCCAACGTCTTGAACAGAGATTGTGAAGTAAATACTGTCGCCGAAGGGGCTAATACCCAAAAACTCTCAGGCAAAAGGACCGGTCAACGGGGTGTTAATTACGCCCCACACTCTGGAGAGTGGTAGCGGCGGATATGTCGAACTACCCACCGAAGGTGCGCACGAGATGGCAATGTCAGCAGCAAGCTGATGTTGCTCTCGTAATCTCTCAGGTACCAGGACAGAGGGGTATGCGATTTTCGCATGCGATGGACATCGTCCATCAGCGTGTGTTTGTTCGTCCCTTCTATTTTGGTAATGAGGTTCACATGACGCAAGCGACACCACTCAAGGCAACTCCTCTCAACGCAGCCCATCGTGCGGCTGGCGCAAAAATGGTCGATTTTGGCGGTTGGGATATGCCAGTCAACTACGGTTCCCAAATCGAAGAACATCATGCGGTGCGTACTGATTGCGGCATGTTTGACGTTTCCCACATGTGCGTGGTTGATTTACATGGCGACAATGTACGTAGTTTTCTGCGTGGGCTGGTCGCAAACAATGTCGATAAGTTACAAGTACCAGGCAAAGCATTATATTCCTGCATGCTCAAACCAGAAGGCACAGTGATCGATGATCTGATCATTTACTTCTTCAGCGAAAACTGGTTCCGCCTGGTCGTTAATGCGGGTACTGCAGACAAAGACGTGGCATGGATGAACGCCCGCAATGTAGAAACCAATAGTGGTCTGACCATCACTCAACGTCGCGACGGCGCGAATGCATTTGCACTCGTGGCAGTTCAAGGTCCAAACGCACGTGCAAAAGCATGGGAAGTGTTACCAGAAACCAAAGCTGCCAGCGCAGAAATCAAGCCATTCAATGCCGTTATTGTTGCTGATACTTCGTTTGGTGAAGTGATGGTGGCACGTACTGGCTACACTGGTGAAGATGGTTTTGAGATCGCAGTTGCTGCTCAACGCGTGACAGAATTGTGGAATGCACTCGCAGCGGCAGGCGTTAAACCAGCGGGTCTCGGCGCACGCGATACCTTACGCTTAGAAGCAGGCATGAATTTGTACGGCCAGGATATGGACGAAACAATCAACCCACTCGACGCAGGCCTCGCCTGGACTATCGATCTGGTTAGTGAGCGTGATTTCGTTGGTAAGAAAGCACTGCAAGAACAAGGTCAGCAAGCGCAATTCTTGGGCTTAATTTTGCGCGAAAAAGGCGGTATCCTGCGTGCACATCAAAAAATTATTACGGCGCAGGGGGAAGGTGAAATCACAAGTGGCACCTTCAGCCCGAGTATGCAACAAGCCATTGCGCTGGCACGTTTGCCTATGGGCGTAGCCATCGGTGATACGGTGCAAGTCGTCATCCGAGACAAACAACTGGCTGCGACTGTCGTCAAACTGCCATTCGTTCGTCACGGTAAAGTATTGGTTGCTTAAGTTCGACTCTTAAAGCTGCATCAGTTCACGAATTAAACAATTTATTAAATCATCTTATTATTTGGAGTCCACCATGAATGTACCAGCAGAATTGAAATACACCTCCTCCCACGAATGGGTACGCGTTGAAGCCGATGGCACGATTACCGTTGGCATCACTGAGTTCGCACAAGATGCATTGGGCGATATCGTTTTCGTTGATTTACCAAAAGTTGGCACCGCGTTGGCTGCTGGTAAAGACTGCGCTGTAGTGGAATCAGTGAAAGCAGCTGGCGATATCTACGCACCAGTGTCTGGTGAAGTGGTTGCAGTTAACGACGCATTGGGCGATGCACCAGAATCTATCAATGACGACGCCTTTGCTGCCTGGTTATTTAAACTGAAGCCAGCAAACATCGCTGACGTAGATGCATTGATGAATGCTGAAGCTTACGCAAAAAATATTGGCTAATCTGCGCTGAACGTGGCACTGGCGGTACGTCCGCCGGTGTGCTGTTGCATGCTGTTTTCCCCATCTCCTCTGTCTGCCTAAATCATGACCCGTCCTTCTTTACACCAACTGGAAGCGCACGACGCTTTCATCGCCCGCCATATTGCGCCATCCGATGCCGAACAGGCAAAGATGCTGGAAGTGCTTGGCTACGCAAACCGTACCGCATTGATCGATGCGATTGTTCCCGAAAATATCCGTCGTCACGATGTGTTGCCATTGGCAAGTTTTACTGCCCCAAAATCTGAACAAGCTGCGTTAGCGCAACTCAAAGAATTAGCCGGTAAAAATCGCGTACTGAAATCCTTTATCGGTCAGGGTTACTACAACACATTGACGCCGGGTGTGGTTCTGCGTAACGTGTTTGAAAACCCAGCCTGGTACACTGCTTACACACCGTATCAGCCTGAAATTTCACAAGGCCGTCTGGAGGCGATTCTGAATTTCCAGACGATGATTACTGACCTGACAGGCATGGATATCGCGAATGCGTCCATGCTCGACGAAGGTACAGCCGCTGCTGAAGCGATGACCTTGTTGCAGCGCGTCGGTAAGTCCAATTCCAACGTGTTCTATGTTGCCGCAGACATTCTGCCGCAAACGCGTGAAGTGATTGCAACCCGTGCAAAACCACTGGGTATCGAAGTCCGCACTTGCCATGGTAAAGATGCCTTAGAAAATGAATGTTTTGGTGTATTGCTGCAATACCCAAGTGTTGATGGTGAAATCCGTGATTACCGCGAATACGCCGCTGCGATCCACGCCAAAGGCGGTATGGTGATCGCCGCTGCTGATTTGCTGGCATTGACGTTGATTACGCCACCAGGTGAGTGGGGCGCCGACGTAGTTGTTGGTAATAGTCAGCGTTTTGGTGTGCCTCTCGGCTTTGGTGGTCCTCACGCAGGTTACATGTCCACACGCGATGCATTCAAGCGTAGTATGCCAGGCCGTCTCGTCGGCGTGACCATCGATGCGCAGGGCAAACAGGCATATCGTCTGGCATTGCAAACCCGCGAACAACATATCCGCCGCGAAAAAGCGACCTCTAATATCTGTACAGCACAGGTATTGCTGGCCGTGATCGCATCCATGTATGCGGTGTACCACGGTCCAAAAGGTTTGCGTCAGATTGCACAACGCGTTCAGCGTTTCACAGGCATCCTGGCTGCAGGTCTGAAAGAGGTCGGCCTGACAGTGGCTAACAGCACTTACTTCGATACATTGACAGTCAACGTCGCTGATGCAACGGCAGTGCATGCTGGAGCTGTTGCAAAAGGTTATAACCTGCGTCAGATCAGCGCCACGCAAGTGGGCGTCTCTCTGGACGAAACAGTCAGCCGCGACGACGTCAGCAACCTGTGGACTATCTTTGCTTTGGGAAAAGCGACACCAGATTTCAATGCAATCGAAGCAGTCGTCAGCAATGGCCCTGATGCGATTCCGGCAGCACTGGTTCGTACTAGCGAATTCCTGACCCACCCAACATTCAATCGCTACCACGCAGAGCATGAAATGCTGCGTTACCTGCGTAGTTTGTCTGATAAAGATCTCGCGTTGGATCGCAGCATGATCCCGCTCGGTTCTTGCACCATGAAATTGAATGCAACGAGCGAAATGATTCCGGTGACATGGCCTGAATTCTCCAATATTCACCCGTTTGCACCAAATGATCAGACCGTTGGTTATCGCGAAATGATCGATCAACTGGAAGCGATGTTATGCGCGGCTACAGGTTATGCAGCGGTCTCATTGCAACCTAATGCAGGGTCACAAGGTGAGTATGCTGGTTTGCTAGTGATCCAGGCTTACCACGCTTCACGTGGCGAAGCACATCGTAACATCTGCCTCATCCCATCTTCTGCACACGGTACAAATCCAGCCTCTGCAGCCATGGTTGGTATGGAAGTTGTCGTTGTTGCTTGTGACGAACGTGGTAACGTGGATCTGGTTGATCTGCAAGCAAAAGCAGAAAAACACAGCGCTAGTCTGGCGGCGGTGATGGTGACTTATCCTTCGACACACGGTGTGTTTGAAGAAGGCATTCAACAGCTATGTGAAATCGTACATAGCCATGGTGGTCAGGTATATGTTGACGGCGCGAACATGAACGCGCTGGTTGGTGTTGCTGCGCCAGGTCATTTCGGCGGTGACGTCAGCCATCTGAACTTGCACAAAACGTTCTGTATTCCTCATGGCGGTGGCGGCCCAGGCGTTGGTCCTGTTGCAGTTGGTGCGCATCTGGCCAAATTCTTGCCGAATCAGAAGTCCACTGGCTATCTGCGTAGCGAAGATGGTATTTCTGCCGTGAGTGCTGCACCATTCGGTTCTGCAAGTATTCTGCCGATCTCTTGGATGTACATCGCAATGATGGGTGCTGAAGGTTTGAAGGCAGCGACAGAAACAGCAATTCTCGCAGCGAACTACATCGCTAAACGCCTTGCGCCACACTACCCAGTGTTGTACGCAGGTCATGACGGACTCGTGGCCCATGAATGTATTCTGGATCTGCGCCCATTGACCGACGCGACAGGTATCAGCAATGAAGACGTGGCAAAACGTCTGATCGACTTTGGTTTCCATGCACCGACGATGAGTTTCCCGGTTCCTGGTACCTTGATGATCGAGCCAACAGAAAGTGAATCGCTGGCTGAACTCGATCGCTTCATTGACGCGATGATTGCCATCCGTGAAGAGATCGCGAAAGTGGCCAGTGGTGAGTTTGATCCTAAGGATAACCCACTCAAACATGCACCACACACGATTGAAACACTGATCTCTGGTGAATGGGCACGTTCCTATAGCCGTGAGACTGGTGCTTATCCAGTTGCCACGTTGCGTCATCAGAAGTACTGGGCACCAGTTGGCCGAGCTGATAACGTGTATGGAGACCGCAATCTGTTCTGTTCTTGCGTCCCACTCTCAGACTACCAGTAATCCCATGTAGCAAGCCGACTGAATTGGCGCAGATGATGAGTCAATTCAGTCAATTCAGTCGCTTGAATCAGGCAGTGAATGCTGATATAAAAAAGCGTAACATCGCACTGATGTTACGCTTTTTTATTGACCGATAAACAGTTGAAATTTGATATGGAGCTTACCGCATCGAGTACGCTGATATTGGTATCATTTTTAAGATGCAACCTGATTACGTCCCGCGTTTTTTGCCTTATATAAGGCAATATCAGCCGAATTAATTAACTGCGCGCTATCCTGACCGATCGCCAAACTCGCGACTCCGAACGATCCTGTAATGTGCGGCATTGGTCTTTGATTGTCCGCAAAAACTCTGGTCTTGGCGAGTTTTGAACACAAGCGCTGTGCAACGCCAAGTGCCGCTTTGAGAGTGGTGCCGGGTAAAATTACCATCATCTCTTCACCGCCGTAACGTGCGGCAAAATCGGTTGGACGTAAACCTGCGTTCAATACTTTTGCTGACGTCTGTAAAGCATCATCACCAAGTAGATGTCCAAATTCATCATTAAATCGTTTAAAGTGATCAAGGTCGACCATGATGATGCTTAGCGGGTTTCCGGTTGCATGGGCATTCTCCACCAGTCCTGGTAACTGTGCATTGAGCCAAGCGCGATTATGTAATCCTGTCAGTCCATCGACCATCGATAACTGACGATAGAATTCACCAACTTTTTGGCGGCTACGGATCTGAGCGTTAGCAGCGCGAATTCGGAATGATAAAAGCTGCAGTAGATTACGTGCTACGCCATTGAGTTCATCGATAAGACGCCACATTATTTCGGCTTCAATGACCAATAACTCACTATCAGACAATGCACAAATCGTGGCTGAATGAATTTCTTCGTCTAATACTGAAATTTCGCCAACGCATTCTCCCGGTAAATACTGGGTGATTGCATTTTCAATATGATTGTTATCGTCGTTGAGTTTAGTGATGCCAAGTGTACCCCGCAGTACGATAAAAAGACGAGAGCCAGAACTATTGGCATCAAGGACAACTTGCCCTTTTGTAGCTTTAACGACAGGGCAGTCTTTGATGATTTCGCGCCCTGATAGGACGTTTGCATGATCAACGTCGCGAAATAAATGAATGTCTTCAATATGATAATGTGTATCCTTGAAAACCATCAGTTGTTCCAAAATTGTTTTATCCAGGTACATGTTCAACGTGTGTTCAAATGAGAATTTGGTTCAAAGCTTCAAAGCGCATTTCAGTTTCTTTGAAAATGGCGACGTACTCTTCCTCGTTGAGTCCAAGCGTATCCCAAGCGTGCTCAGACAGCAAGGGAACGAGCTCATTTTCTTCTTGCGCAATGTCCAAAGCATGTACGATCGCATTCGCAACGTGTACAACTGGGGCAAGAGCATGGATACCCTTGATATCCGGATCATGATGCCCTTTGATTGCGTCTTTGACTGCCTCAGCAAAATGCCATTGTTGCGCTAAGATCAGGCCAGCATCAATATGGTCGATTTGCATGATATGTCGTTCCGCTGCAATTAACTCACAATCGTTAAGGTTTTTGTAGTTGATTACTTCAGCATATTCAAGCGGGTAATACGTGACCAACACTAATCTACCGATATCATGAAGCAAACCTGCAGTAAACGCGAAATCATGTTTCATATGCAGCGCGCGAGAAATAATCTCAGCACAGTTTGCCGTAGCAATGCTATGTCGCCAGAATCCGCGGAAATCAAAATTTGCGCAATGCGATATCGGAAAACGATTAATCATAATCGTCATACGGATCAGATTTTTGATATTTTGAACGCCTAGCAAGGCGGCAGCCTGTTGAATCGTCACAACACGCGAATTAAAACCAAAATGCGATGAATTGGCCAGTTTCAGAACTTTGGCGGTGAGAGCATGATCCATCGCGATTTTTTCACTGATCGATTCCAGACTGCTGTCTTCGTTGTCAAGTTCGATAAGAAGCTCCTGCGCGACTTCAGGCAAGGTAGGTAAATCTTTAATGTGCCTGATAATCGCGTCAAGTTGCGAACGATGGTCGTCATCCATGCTCATTGTATTTGCCCCTCCCGATAATGAATCAGGTATTGCTTTAGCGTACTTGCGGGTTCTTTACCAGCTTGCGAGCGAAATAAACGTTCAACCCGCGCTAATTTCTCCAGTTGTTCTTTTTTTACTTCTTGCGCATCAGCGTCGTCCATTTGGACGCATAATTGATACACTTGGTGATGTGTAATAGCGTTGAGCATCGATGTGGTCAGGGTTGTTCCGACGGGAAGCAAAATATGACCGACTTTGTCGAGCAGATTTTCAGCGAGTACCATTCCTTCAGTGACTTTAGTCAGCGGCAGGTAGTGACTATCTTTGCTCATACCTCATTACTCCAATTGAGTGGTATTTCCCGATCTTGATCAGCACTTGAGCGAATGTACTCTTGACGACATGAAGGTGACCGCTAATGAGATGCGCCTAGGTCATTGATTCAAGGTATTTCCTTTAGTGAACATATAATAGCAAATCCTATTATATAAATCGCAAAAATGAAAAAATATGGCAATGCAACTACGATAACATCGTTGCCGTGTGCCTGATTGCTTGATCGTCTGATGTGATTCTTGTGCTCTGATGTCTCGGCGTAACGGTATGTCTGATTAGACTGAATTAGTGCCTTTTTGTCACTGCTTAAGCCTTGCTTAACTTGATCTGGGCTGTCATTTTTTTCTTATCAAAGGAAGCAGTGATACCTATTTTGCTGTTTAATGTGTTGGTCTGTTTTTGATGTTTTTTCAATCTCTTCTTTTATATAAACGATGCCCTCCACAAAGAATTTCATGCTTCATCGCCCACGCCTTGTATCGGCTTTTGCTATGGCGTTTGTATGTCTCTTTTTTTTACCAGGGACATGGTTATGGACCACACGTGCCTTGTTTGCGTGGGACATTGCGGTCTGGGGTTATTTATTGCTGATGGGATGGTTGATGGCGCGTGCCAACAAACACCGCGTTAAAGCGATGGCGGTCAGGGAGGACCGGAATGCGGTGACGGTATTAGTGTTGATTTCTCTTTCAGCGATCATCAGTATTGGTGCTATTGTCGTCGAGTTATCCGGTACCAAGGGTTTATCTGCTGATATTCGTGCCTTTAAATATTTATTTACCGGAATGACTGTGCTTGGGTCTTGGTTTTTGGTCGCTGTTGTGTTTTGTTTTCATTATGCGTTGCTGTTTTATCGTTCGCCGGAAAGCAATCGTGCATTGCAATTCCCAGATAATGAGCAGACGCCCGATTTTTGGGATTTTTTGTATTTCTCTTTCACTATCGCAGTGGCGGCCCAGACCTCTGATGTGGCTGTGATGTCGCGCAGTGCGCGTAAAACAGTGTTGGCACAGTCCGTACTCAGTTTTTTCTTTAACGTTGCAGTGCTTGGGTTTTCGATTAATATCGCTGCGAGTCTTGTCGGTAATTAGGGGACCCCTTGATTGCGAATTAATGAGATTGGATGAAAAAAAGCCAATCTATTCAGAGCGGCTTTTTTTACGTGCAATAATTTCAAGACAAGGGTAAATATATTACTTTGGTCCGATATTTGTTCTATAGACAGGATATTGTTGATATTCCTGATCCCAGGACGAGTGACGGCGGGCAAAAAATTCTAGTCGAGCTTCAGGATTGCTAGCGAACGCTTTGTTTTCTTTGAGTTTTTTTTCAAAAGCCTGCTTTAGTGCCGGATCTGCCGATAGTTGTTCAAGTGCAACATCCTCAGCGACATACGCTTCTAGGTATTCTTTTTTCTCAAAGTTATTATTGAAAAATCCCCAGCTCACCAGAGAGTCGGGTGATGCAGGTTCGAACATCGCTGCAATCATTGCAGCCTTTGGTTGAGCGATAGGGATGAATAAAGCCCCCTTGCCAAATGAATAGTGACTGTTGATCCAGTCGCCCCGAAGCTTTAGCATCTGATGACTCTCGTCAGATGTGGGTGATATCACCGCGCTATTTGTGTTAAACCTTTCCACTTCGATATCACTCAACGGCATTGTTATCGACTCAAACTGGACGCCGTGAACGCGTAGCTTTTCAATGACAAATCGCGCGTACGCCGCAGGTACCAGATAGCCACCTTGTGGCAATTTGAGGGTCTGGTCCGGTACGATTTCATCTCGGAGTTTGACTTTCCAAATCTGGGGTGTTGTTTCATCGTAGCGCGTCACTAGCGCACCTGAGATCTCCGATGGTTTTCTCGTGTAGGCATAACCATGAAAATCGATCATCTGATATTTGTCTGTGGTTTTGTAGGTCAGTGGGATGATCTGTCCGGCGAGGTTTACCGACCGCATATCGGCTTCCAAGGCCTGTTTGCGCCACTCAGCACCATGTTGAGTGATCTGATCTAAGACTAAAATAATCGTATTTCTGGTAATGCGGACACGCGTTGCGTAGTTTTTCCATGAGTGTGTTTCGACCAGAATGCCGAAGCGATTTCTTAGCTGAAAATAGCCATGCAATAAGCGCGGTGAAGGAACACGATCCACGAAGCCAGACATGGGATCGTCTTCCTTGTCAAACGCCATGTAAAAAGGGAGCGGCATTGATCCTTGGACAGCTAGATCTGAGATGATATGCTGCTGGAACTGCTTACCAGCCTGCTGTAACACGGCGTCACCTGCTTGCGATGGCTGAATCTGAATTGAGATATCGTGTTCAAATTTCGCACCATCTGTGACGTGCAAGTCAACGGTAACCAATGGATCCCATTGGTTGATTAACCTCAGCATTGCCTGCATTTCAGGCGTATCAGCCTTGAGATAGTCCCTGTTTAAATTAAAATTCTGTGCGGTAGTACGCCAGCCCATTTCTTCAGGACCGCGCTGATTTGGGCGATTCCATTTGGCAAATCGCTCGTGCCCATCGACGTTGAATACCGGGACGAAGATAAAGACCTGCTTATCTAAGGCATTTTTTGCAGCAGTATTATTAAGAATCTCTTTTAATGCCAGAAAGCCTGCGTCTTTGCCATCGATTTCACCAGCATGAATTCCGCCTTGGATCAGCGTCACAGGAACTTGTTTGTCTTTGGCTAAATAGGGAACAAAAATGTTTGTGCGTGTCGCTATCAGGGCCATCATTGGGCGTCCTTCGGCGGTTCTGCCGAATTCCTGGCAACGGACGATCTTTGGATAATTTTTCTGGAAATTGCGACAAAGCGTTTCAACTTCTTCGTAGCGACCTGTTTTTTGGTATCCGGTTTGTTCGGCGACGGTGCTAAGATTTTCTACGGAGAAAACCGGATTGCTGATGAGTGCAAAGGCTAGATAGACAGAAAGGCGTTTTATCATTTTTGCGATGGTAAGATGTGGTTCGGATAATGCTCAGAAAACGAACCAGACATCTTACACTATGCCTTGCAGTACAGATATTTCCTATTGTGTAATTTGAGTGGAAATGCGTTCTTGCCACCAATGTGCTTTACCGATGAGTTCTTCCTCGTCGAGGCGAGTAAGGCCATGGTTGAACATCAGGCATTGTCCATGTACCCAGACGTGACTTACCTGATTTCTGCTTGCGGCGTACACGATTTGCGAGACCGGATCAAACAGTGGCTGAGTTTCGATAGCGCTTAAATCAATGGCGATCAAATCGGCATATTTCCCAGGAATCAGGCTGCCTATCTCATTTTCCATACCCAAAGCGCGTGCGCCGGATAAGGTTGCCATCTTTAATGCTGCATGTGCATTCAGCGCGGTGGGATCGTTCGATTGTGCCTTAGCAAGCAGCGCCGCCATGCGTAAATCACCTAATAAATCCAGTTTGTTATTACTGGCCGCTCCATCCGTCCCGATGCCGACATTCACACCAGCGGTTTGCATTGCATGAATGGGGGCAAATCCGGAGGCTAGTTTTAAATTACTTGCCGGATTGTGTGCTATGTGTACGCCAGTTTGTGCCAGTGTGACGATTTCTTCCTCATTGGCATGCACCATATGGGCTGCAATGAGGCGATTACTGAGGAGTCCGAGGTTATGTAGACGCTTTAATGGCCTTACTCCGTATTGCTTGAGGCTATCACTGAGCTCTTGGGCTGTTTCATGAATATGACAATGGATGCCCATATCGTGTTGCTCTGAGAGCGCGATAATCTTACGGAAAGTTTCATCTGCTACTGTATAGGGAGCATGAGGTGCTAGCCTGAACGCAACGCCGGTCTGGTTGTTGAATTCGTTTTTTGCTTCGATGGCTTTACTCAGGTATTCATCGGCATTTTGAGCATAGCCAGTAGTGAATTCAAGTACGCTGCAACCAACGATGGTCCGCATCCCAGTATGTAATCCGGCACGAGCGACGGCGTCGTTATGGAAATACATATCGTTGACCGTTGTGGTTCCGCCTCGCAGCATTTCTGCCATTGCATAGACGGACCCATCAAAAACAAAGTCATCGTTGACATGTTTTTTTTCAGCGGGCCAAATATGGTCGTTAAGCCAGTCCATCAGCGCCAGATCATCGGCAAGTCCGCGTAATAGGCTCATTGCCGAATGGGCGTGAAGATTGACAAAGCCTGGAAGCAGGGCATGATTATCAAGAGAAATATGATTTGCATCGATGTAGCGTTGTCTTGCCTCAGATTCTGGCAAAATAGCGATGATTTTCTCATCTTGCATCACCAGCGAATGTTGGTGTAACACAGTCGCAGCTGGTTCTATGGGAATTAAATAGGCGGGATGAAGGCAAGTTATTTGTGTCATAGCAGTCCTCAAGGTGAGTTCTAATTATATCCGTCTTGCAGGACTACGTTAAATTCAGCCGAATGTTCAACTGAATTTTCAACTTTTAGGGAGATGTGATGGAACTGATTTTTTCTGCACCAGCGACACCGGTAGTCCCGGTTATCGGATCAACGGCTTTGTTTCCGGTGCACAGAATTTATTGCGTTGGTCGCAATTACGCGGAACACTCAAAAGAAATGGGTGGCACAGGACGTGAAGCACCGTTCTTTTTCATGAAACCCGCCGATGCTGCCGACGCGGTTCCAAATGGAACAGTGGGACAGATGCCATACCCTTCAAAAACAAGTAATTTGCATCATGAAGTGGAATTGGTTGTCGCCATTGGTAAGGGGGGGGCGAATATTTCGGTCCAAGACGCGCAGCAGCACATCTGGGGATACGCCGTTGGTCTCGATATGACACGTCGTGATTTGCAGGCTCAATCCAAGGAGCAAGGCCGTCCTTGGTGTACGGCGAAGGGATTTGATCATTCAGCACCGATTGGTCCTATCGTTCCAGCGGCTGCAATGAATGACTTGCAATCGGCTTCCATTAAATTGACGGTCAATGGCGATGTTCGTCAGCAAAGTCAACTGAGTAAGATGACCTGGAATATCCATGAAATCATCTCTGAACTATCGCAGTTTTATGCCTTGCAGCCAGGAGATCTGATTTTTACTGGGACCCCCGAAGGTGTTGGCGCAGTCCAAAAAGGAGATATCCTTGAGGCGGAAATCGACGGTCTTGGACAGCTGACAATAGCGATAAGCTGATGAAAGTCATCCGCATCAGATAAAGGAAGTTGACCTAGTTGTGCGAAGAGAATGAAGTGGTTGTCCCCATTGTACTGCGCAGGTCAGTTTATCTGTTGGTCGCTCTAAATGTTAAAAGGATAGAAATGAAACTGTATAGCTATTTTAGAAGTTCTGCATCGTATCGCGTCCGGATTGCGTTGAATTTAAAGGGGCTTGATTACGAGCAGACCGCAATTCATTTGGTAAAAAACGGTGGAGAGCAACTCTCAGAAGCCTATAAGACACTCAATCCAGAGGCGCTCGTCCCTGCATTGTCTGATGCGTCCGATGGTGAGACGAAAGTGCTCACGCAATCGATGGCTATTATTGAATATCTAGACGAGGCATACCCCCAGTATCCGCTGCTGCCTGCAGATTATGCCTTACGTGCCGAGGTCCGCGCTTTTGCCTTGTCTGTTGCTTGTGAAATTCATCCACTCAATAATTTACGCGTATTGAAATATCTGACGACGACATTGGGTGTGACAGACGAGCAAAAAAATGCGTGGTATCGTCATTGGTGCGAGACCGGTCTGGCTGTTCTTGAGCAGAAATTAAATGCACTTGGGTGCGCGGGAAAGTACTGTTTTGGGGACACCCCCGGATTTGCTGATTGTTTTTTGATTCCGCAGATTGCTAATGCGCAGCGATTCAACTGTGATTTGTCGACGATGCCTCTTCTGATGCAAATAAACCGCAACTGCCTTGAGCATCCGGCATTCGTAAAAGCGATGCCAGCAAATCAACCGGATGCTGAATAACGTGAAGCAGGCTTCAGTTGTTTGCATCTGGACAACGAAGCGAAGTAGAGTAACTGGGCTTAGTTTGGTAAGCCCGGTGTTTGATCTGGTTCTGCCAACGTGTCATGGAGAACGGAAATCAGCAGTGACCGAGTCAATTTTGATTTTGTCGTGTAGCCATCTATCGCTAACTGATGGCTGACGAGTTCTTCCGGTGCGTAACCCGGCTGACCAGTTCTTAAAACAATTCTCAAGTTTGCCCTACCAAGCTCATCTCTGATGACTTGGACAAGTTTCAGGCCTGCATCGACCGTTTCCATGACGACGTCCAATAAAATCAAGGCCAGATCGGGGTGTTGAATAATAATCGTCTTCGCTTCTTTGGCTGAGTATGCGTGCAAAAACTCTAGCGGACGGCCATGAATGCGAACACCGCTTAATGCAAGCAGGGTTGTTTCATGCACATTGGCATCATCATCAGTGATCAGTATTTTCCAAGGATATAGTTTCGCGTTCGGAGAGAAACTCTGATTTTCTTCTTCCAGAAAATCAATAATATCATCCGAATTCGACGATGAAGAGCCATCTTCTTGATTGAAGTAATTGCCAAATATCGGGGTCGTCGAACTTGCGTATATTCTCAACATAGTTTTACCATTTATAGCAACAACGTTGCTTTTATCTAAGCAGGGCCTTTTACTGTGTTCATATTCCATCAGTTTTCTCCCTCGTGCTTTCAGTTGCCATAGCACCATTTTTTATCTTATGTTAAGACTATAACTTAATCAAGATGTGACTTTGACGTTTTATTTGAAAAGTTACATGAAACTAATTCTAACTGTATTTTTCTTGCTTGTCGTAGCGTATACCGATAGTTTGTAATTGTTTAACTTTAGTGAATGTTTTTTAAAAATGGACGGTTTTCTACTGTTATTGATGGTTGCCGAAGTAGGTGTAAAGGAAAATTCTGCTTACCTCTGGACGATTCTTTTTTAAAATGAAAAAACGCATTTTTGTAGCAAAACATGACACTTAAGTGACTTTAGCTGATAATGCGGGCATTCAAAATAATACGGAAATGTATGAGCGACGCTATTGTATTTCTGGGAGTGACAACGAATTTGTTGGAACTCATTTCATTCTTGTTGGCAGTGATTACTGTCGCATTAACTATTCGTCAGATTCATTGGGGATGGTTATTCTCTATCGTGTCATCAGGCTTATACGCTGCGGTATTTTTTGATGCAAAGCTGTATGGTGATATGGGATTGCAAGGCATGTTTATCCTTGTTTCTATATGGGGATGGTGGCAATGGTGGCGGGGCAATAGTGAAGATGAACGATTACAAGTGACGTCGTTGTCGTTGCGCCAGAAAATCTTTTTTATGGTGCTCTGGGGCGCGTTATTTGCGGCGCTGGTTGTTTTTCTGAAGAGATACACCGATACCGATGTGCCGTATGCGGACGGTTTTTTAACTGCCGGAAGTCTAGTGGGACAATTCTTATTGTCGAGAAAAAAACTTGAAAACTGGACGATATGGATTATCGTCGATGTGTTGTACGTGGGTTTATATTTGTATAAAAATTTGCAGTTAACGGCACTGTTATACGCTGTTTTTGTGGTGATGGCCGTAATGGGCTTGCGTTCCTGGAGTAAAGCATGTCAGCAGTAAATCATAATTCATCAGAGAGACTGGTGCAAAAAATCGCCATACTTGGCGCAGAATCCTCGGGTAAGTCTGCCTTGGCTGAGGCACTGGCAGCTCATTACAAAACGTTGTGGGTCCCAGAGTATCTACGTGAATTTGTTCAGATTGAGGCGCGCGTTCCCCAGGCCGATGAGCAACTCTTGATCGCGAGGACCCAAATGCAGCGGGAAGAACAAGCAAGCCTGAATGCCATCGAATGGTTATTTTGCGATACAACGCCATTAATGACGGAGATATATAGTCATCATTATTTTGAGGTAGCAGAAACTGAATTACTCAAGCTATCCTCGGCGCACGCAGAGCGATACGCATTTACGCTGGTGACGGCGCCAGACTTTCCTTGGGAGGCAGATGGTTTGCAACGTGAATCACCGATGGTAAGGCAATTAATACACGAACAGTTGTTAGAGGTTTTGGAGGAACGAGAGATTCCGCATATGCTCATCGAGGGCAATCTTAAGGATCGCGTGCAACAGGTGGCG
The DNA here is from genome assembly GCF_049339825.1 of Undibacterium sp. RuRC25W. NCBI lineage: Bacteria > Pseudomonadati > Pseudomonadota > Betaproteobacteria > Burkholderiales > Oxalobacteraceae > Undibacterium > Undibacterium sp. RuRC25W. The sequence continues at coordinate 23,599 of NZ_JBMPPD010000042.1, forward strand.
TTTGCCTTGTCGTTCTTGATGCAATAAAAGGTGTACTGAATATCACGGCAGACGTCGATGATGTGTGGATGAATTCAATCGCCGGAGTGCTTGTGAGCTGGATTTGTCATGATCAGTCCCGTCTGAGCAAAAATAAAGCCACTCAGGCTAAGTAACTGAGTGGCTTTTTACTTTTTATGGCAAACCTTATTGGCTTTCCATTAAGCTCTTTAAATGCTCTGATTTACCAGGGTGACGCAATTTTTTCATGGCTTTTGCTTCAATTTGACGAATTCGCTCACGCGTTACTTCAAATTGTTTACCGACTTCTTCGAGTGTAAATTCACTAGTGGTTTCTAGACCGAAGCGCATGCGTAATACTTTGGCTTCGCGCGGGCTAAGAGAATCCAGGGCTTCTTTTAGTTTTTGCTGTACAGATGCCTGCATTGCTGCCGCCATTGGAGACATGGTCATGCTGTCTTCAATAAAATCACCCAATTGTGAGTCGCCGTCGTCACCGATAGGTACATCCAAAGAGACAGGTTCTTTAGCAATTTTGAGAATTTCGCGTACTTTCACTTCAGGCAGTCCCATTTTTTCAGCGATGGCTGCTGGTTCTGGTTCCAGTCCTGTTGCTTGTAGTAACTGACGACGGACGCGATTCATTTTGTTAATCGTTTCTATCATATGCACAGGAACGCGGATGGTGCGCGCTTGATCTGCGATAGCACGGGCGATCGCCTGACGAATCCACCATGTTGCATAGGTAGAGAATTTATATCCACGGCGATATTCAAATTTATCGACAGCTTTTAACAGACCTATATTGCCTTCTTGGATCAAATCTAAGAATTGCAATCCTCGGTTGACGTATTTTTTTGCAATTGAAATGACGAGACGCAAGTTAGCTTCTGTCATGGCGCGTTTCGCTTCGCTTGAGCGTTTTTCACCGGCGATCATTTGCTTGTTAATATCGCGCAAGGCACTTAACGGCAATTCGACGCGCAGTTCTAGTTGAATGAATTTTTGCTGTAATTCACGGGCTGCGTGAATGTGACGTGACAAGATGGCAGCATAGCTCTGGGCGCCTTGTATTTCATGTTCTAGCCATGCTGGATTAGTGGCGTGAGTGCGTAGCATATCGACAAAGTAGCTGCGCGGCATCCCGCACTTATTCACCAGCAATTCCATCATTTGCTTTTCGGTCTGACGTAGCTCTTTCATTTGCTTGCGCAGAGTGTCACATAATTTTTCTGCTGTTTTAACAGTAAAACGCATTCCCTGTAGTTCGGCAGAAATCGCTTGCTGGGCGGTGACATATGCTGAGGACTGATAGCCACCCGCTTCGCGCGCAGTCTGCATCTTCTCAAAATTCTTGCTCACAATCGCCAATTTTTGCAGGCAGACTGTTTTTAGTTGCATCAACTGTTCATCGCTGATGCCGCCAACGCTATCAGCAACGACTTCGTCATCGTCATCGTCGTCTTCTTCGCTGTCAGTCATTGCCAAAGCAACCGTATCGCCATCTTCGGCGCTGATCAGTCCGTCAACGATGTCATCAATGCGAACTTCGTCTTTTGCAATTTTATCGGCAATGACGAGGATTTCTTTGATGGTGCCTGGGCACGCAGAAATCGCTTGAACCATGTCTTTTAAGCCATCTTCGATGCGTTTGGCAATTTCAATTTCACCGCTGCGCGTGAGTAACTCAACGCCACCCATCTCGCGCATGTACATCCGCACTGGATCGGTGGTGCGACCAAAATCAGAGTCCACCGTTGCCAGCGCTGCAGCTGCCACTGATTCTGCTTCATCGTCACTTACCGCAGTGGCTACGTTATCCGTCAATAGCATCATCGCCGCATCGGGCGCACGATCATAGACTGCAATACCCATGTCATTGAGCGTACTAATGACGTCTTGAATTGTTTCTTGGTCGACTAACTCTTCAGGCAAATGATCATTAATTTCTGCGTGCGTAAGATAAGAGCGGTCTTTGCCCAAGCTAATTAACTTTGTTAACTGCTTGCGATATTGTTCAAGTTGTTCTTCGTTGGTGACGGAAGAACCGGGTTTTTTAGATTTTGCACGTGCTGCGCGTTTTAGCTCTGCTGATTCAGCTGCATTGAGAGCTTGAATTTCATCATTTTCAAATTGAAATTCGGATGGTTTGCGTCCGCGTTTCGCTGGTTCTTTATTTCCTTGCAACAGATAGCCAGACGTGTCGATATCAGTGATGTTGTTAATCGATTGATTTGACGTGTCGTTTTTCGCTGCAATGTGAGTTGGTGTGCTGAGTTCTTTGCTGAGCAAGGCGTTTGCTGATACTACAGGCGAGACTGGCGCGCTCAAAGGCGACGTAATTACGCCTGTTGCTGCCCCAGATATGGTCCGCGTTGCCATCACCGGCGTCGTTGCAGATGGTATGGCGTTAGCACGGATTGGCATTGCTGGTGCCATTGGCTTGAGCGTAGTCACTGGTGCTGTAGGCGCAAATTTACCCGAGCCAATACGTGCTTCGCGTTTAATCGTTGTTGGTGCTGGTTTTGCAGACTGCTGATCAGACAGGAGTAATTTTTTAGCCATTTTTGGTGCAGTTTTTCTGATCACTGCGGCCCGTGGCTTGGCGATGTCTGCGCCAGAAAGTGTTTGCAACTCTGCGCGTAAATCCGCACGAATTTCTGTTTTTATTTCGGGTTTGATAAGTGGTTCGGCTATTGCTTCAACCGCGCCGCAAATAGCAGCATCTGTCGCCATATCAGACGACTGTGGTTGCTCATACATTGCTGTTGTGTCCGTGGCGACAAGGGCAACTTCAACAGAGGAATCAAAAGGCATAGAACTCATGGCCTCGATATCTTCAGCTGTGAATGCTTTTGCAGGCGCAATAATCGCTTCAGTCGCAACCGGTTGCATCCGGGAACGACGTTTCATCATTACCGTAATGGCGGCAGAAGATTGTCCTCCCTCAGTCGCCTGTGTTTCCGTTGGATTCGTCTGCGGTTCAGCCTCTGGCTGTTGCGCAGACGTACTCGCCACGGCAGGGCGATTCAACTGGAGGGTCTTCTTACCTAAAGTGAGCGTAGAACCTGTTTTGGGAATAGCAATAGTTGAGTCAGTTAAGCTGTTTTTCATGTAACAAAATCGAATGCGACAACAAAGGCTTGTCAATAGTATATGGCGATGGCAATGGCGATAGGCTGTTGACGATCATATTTTCTGATCAACGGCCGACACGGACGAAAAAGCCCGCTGGTAAAAGCGGGCCACGCTGACGATGGCGATTCATTCGTCTTGCTCAAACTAGATCTCGGAAAGAGACGCGAGGGCAGAATTATCCTCGGCTTAGCACTTCTTGACAAGGATTGTCTGCATTTCGTGCAAAGAAAGTGCATGTCTTTACCGCTACAGTGTTGATTCCTTACTGATTCAGTGGCAGCAAAGCCTCGTGAACTAAGGTGTTGCTGTTTTTTACCAGTTTTTAATTGAGAAATAGCGCAAAGTAAATAATTAATATTTTTTAGAAAAATATCGCGATAGTTAAAGCGAAATGAACGAAGTCGACTGTTGGCTTTGATGCTCGATGTCAAAAATTGGTTGGATGGTATTTTTAATCAGGTGCTAATCTATGGTTTTACGACTGCTGATGCGCTCAATAATGTCTAATCTTGTGAAATTTTTAGTTAACCTGAGTCTCTGGCGTTTTTCGATGGGGCGCGAGCCCATGTCGGTATTCTTTCTCTCCTTCTTGTTCCCGATGGTGATGAGTTCTGCTTCGTTGGCGCAGAACGTACCAGATACATTAGCGCAACGTCTGAAGGCCTGTACTTCTTGTCATGGGGCAGAGGGACGCGCGGGATCTGATGGTTATTACCCGCGTATCGCTGGTAAGCCACAAGGATATCTGCTCAACCAACTCAAGAATTTCCGTGACGGGAGACGCACTTTCCCAATGATGAATTACATGGTTGGGCATATGAGTGATGACTACCTTGATGAAATCGCCCATTTTTTCTCTGCTCAGCATCCACCTTATGCCGCACCGCAAAAGCTTGATCTTCCTCCTGCTCTATTGGAGCGTGGCCGCGAACTGGTCTTGCATGGCGATAGACAGCGTAAAATCCCAGCATGTATTGCATGTCATGGAGAAAAGATGACAGGTCTAGCCCCTTTTATTCCTGGTATTGCTGGATTACCTCGTGACTATCTCATTGCGCAGTTGGGCGCTTGGCAAACGGGAAGTCGGCACGCTACAACGCCGGATTGTATGCAGTTAATTGCCCGTAGTTTAAGCCCTGAGGACCTTGGCGCGGTATCTGGCTGGCTAGCAGTGCAAGTCATCGCTGATCAAGGTGTGGTAGCAACCTTGCCTTCAGGAAATTATGTGAATCTACCGCGGCGTTGCGGTAGTGTTCCTGGCAGCTGAATTGCGTTGTTGTACATGCTGAAGAGGTAGTCGGTTATCGATTGCTTATGAGAACATTTAATCTGATTGGCTGTCAATGAAGCGAATTATTCAAGTCTTTATCCTTGTAGTAGGGATGTTGTTGGTGCTCACAGCGTGGTATGTCATCAAGGTGGGATATTTGGTTTCTGACGAGCGTGAGACAGTTCAATCAGTTAAATCACAAACTGAAACTACGATGAGCAAGGTACGTCGGGGTGAGTATCTGACGCAGGTCGCAAACTGTAGCGGATGTCATACGAATACGGGAGGGGCATTGTATGCTGGCGGCAAAGTGGTGCAGTCGGAGTTTGGTAACTTTGTTGTTCCTAATATTACGCCAGATAGTAGAACCGGCATTGGCCGTTGGTCCGTGAACGATTTTTGGCAGGCATTACATTTCGGAAAGTTACCTGATGGTCGGTTGTTATATCCTGCATTTCCGTACACGAACTATGCACTCATATCGCGAGAAGATGCAGAGGCAATGTTTGCTTATCTCAAAAGTCTACCTGCGATTAACCAACCATCTGCTCCCCATCAACTACGTTTTCCGTATAACCAACGGCCATTATTGGCGATTTGGCGCGCCCTTTATTTTCGTCCGCAAACCTATCAGTCGGATCTTAGTAGGTCCGTTGACTGGAATCGTGGTGCGTATCTTGTCAATGGATTGGGGCATTGCAGCGCCTGCCACAGCAGTCGAAATATGTTAGGAGCAAACGCTGGTAGCGAGTACCTCAATGGTGGTGAGATGCCTATCGTGGCTTGGTATGCACCTTCTTTGTCGAGGGTCGACGAAGCGCATCAAGCGCGATTTAGTCAGGCTCAATCACTGAAGTTATTTACATCGGGCCTTGCTGATAACGCTGCTTTTTATGGGCCAATGGCCGAAGTGTTTGCCAATAGCCTTCAATATTATTCGGAAGCGGATATAGCAGCGATGAATGTCTATTTGCGTGAGCTTCCAGCGATAAAAAAACAAACACCGTACTCGATGGAGAATCCACCAGACGCTGCAGTATCGACACCGGAAGCAATCACTCAGAGGATGGTTCAGGGAGCGGCATTATATAAAACCCATTGCTCTCTGTGTCATGGCGCGGCGGGTGAGGGTGTCGCTGCTATTTATCCTGCGCTGGCAAAAAATAATGCATTGCAGATGAGCAGTGTTGTTAATCCAATCCGCATTGTTTTGAATGGGGGATTTCCACCGACTTCATTATCAAATCCTCGGCCCTACGGGATGCCACCGTTTGGTCCAGTGCTAAGTGATAATGAAGTTGCCCTCGTTTTGACGTATGTCCGTAACAGTTGGGGTAATCATGGGAGCCATATCGGCGCGGTCACAGTGAATCGTTATAGAAATGCACCGATTAACGAATGACGGATTAGCGTGTGCTGAATTCTAGTTCTTGAGCCACCATCATTAGCCAGATGTAGTAGAAGAGCGGTGGGCGCTGAGTAGTAATGCCGCGATTGAGACGCCATTCGGTGTTACCGGCCATTCATCCTCGGGGCCGAACCAGCGCGCCTCAGCGATCTCGCTTGCATCGACATTGATCTCGCCATCCAAGTAGTCGGCAGTAAAGGCTACCATGAGTGAATGGGGGAAGGGCCAAGACTGGCTGCTGAAATACTGCAAGTTATGAACGCGTAAGCCGACTTCCTCGAACACCTCTCGGTGCACGGCTTCCTCGATCGATTCGCCTGCCTCCAAAAATCCAGCCAATGCGGTATAGACCTTGTTGGGTGAATTCGTATGCATTGCCAGAAGTACGGAATCTCCCTTGCGAATTAAAACCATCATCGCCGGCGAAATACGTGGATAGGCATGCATGCCACAGTTTGGGCATACATAGCAGCGCTCGCTGTCTCTGAGTATCGTCTGGGTGGCGCAGACTCCACAAAACTGATGGGTGCGCGACCACTCGGCCAATTGGCAAGCACGACTAGCGACGCCGAGAAAATCATCACCCATAACACCGAACAGCGCACGCATATTCCGAAAAACATAACCGGTCGGCGCTTCTACGTTGTGTTCGACCCAAGTTGTCTGATAGTAGTTTTGCTCCCATAGGCCAACTGGGTGGAGACGGTGGGGTTGGATCTTTAAAATCTCCAGCAGACTTGCATCCGGCAAACTGAGATCGGATTCTCGCAGTAACAAGTGATCACGCTGAAATATAAACGTATGAGCATGAAGATCTTGTTGCGCAATGATGACCGGTGTAAAGGAATTAGGCGTATGCAACATGAGGCTAATGATGTGGAGTAAGCGACAAGTGCAATCTTACTCTGTTTTCAGTTTCACTATGCAGTCACTATCTAACAGGCGCTGGCTAGCAACGATTGCTAATGTTAACGGATTTAACTGTGGTTTGATGCAGACCCAGATCGCGCATGCTCAGATCGACTAGCGTCGCCGTACTGACCTTTAGAGTTCGAGCCAACGCTTTAGGCATATCCATCGTACCGTTAAGTAGTTGAAAAAAAGGCGCTATGGATAGCGCCCTTTGTTTATTGATCGCTTAAATGACTATTGAAAGTTCCACTTTAATGGCTTGCCATTGCTATCAGTGACGGTCGTCATTTCCTTAAAGACCCTCGCTTGCAATGCGTCAGGTAGTCGCACGAAATCAACGCTATTAACAAGCTGGTCCCCGTTTATAAATGCCCATGTAAAGAACTGCAATGTGGCGATCGCAGTTTCAATATTTTTTGCTGATTGCTGAGTGATGATGAATGTACCCATAGTGAGTGGCCAGGATTTTGGACCTGACTTATCTGTTAACATCTCTTCAAATGTACCTTGGGTTTTCCAGCCACTCGCTGCTAATGCTGCAGAGAACCCCTCGGCTGAAGGCATCACGTAACGTCCGTCATGGTTTTGTAACCGAGCGACGTCTAGCTTATCTTGCACAACGTAGTTGTAATCGACATAGCTAATTGCGTAGGGGTTTTTTCTTATCGCAGCAGAGATTGCGCTACTTCCTTTGACTTGCGTAAATTTACTGTCCCAGTTGATTGTGAAGTTTTTACCAAATGTCGTTTGCCACGCTTTGCTTACTTTCGATAGGTAGTCTGTAAAGTTGTACGTTGTACCTGAACCATCCTGACGCACGAACGGCAAAATTGTTTTTCCCGGCAGCTTAAGACCTGGGTTCAGGGCGGCAATTAATGGGTCATTCCATTCATCGATCTGGCCTGAGAAAATTTTTGCGATGACTTCGCCGTTCAAGCGCAGATCGCCAGATCGGATTCCCGGCAGGTTCACCACCACCACCACCCCTGAAATAGCAGATGGAAATTGAATTAGCTTATATTTTTTTAAATCTGCCTGTGATAAAGCAACATCACTTGCACCAAAATCGACGCTGCTTTCTTTGATCTTTTTGATCCCAGACGAGGATCCAGATGGTTCGTATGTTAGCGTATTGCCATTGGTTTTTGCATAGGATTCCGCCCAAGTCCTATAGAGTGGTGCGGCGGCGGATGAGCCTGCGCCTTTCAGTTCGATTGCTTGCACCGGAAGCGTCAGTAGTAGCGCCAAAGAAATTAAATAGTGTGGATATTTCATGGTTTTGATGATTGAAAGCAATAAATGCAAAAATGTCGGCGCGATTATCGCATAGCTTCACATTCTTGCTAGAATGCATTTTTGGTAATCTGCTTGTCATCTGAAACGGTTATCCTTAGTGCTTGTTGTTTATGCACATATTGTTTATATTGTTTACATGCATTTAATCTGGAGGCTCAACATGGCAACCGTTACCAGCAAAAAAGAAGCACCCGTAGCAAAAGCAACTCCGTCAAAAAGTCCTACTGTCAAATCTGTTGCAGCAAAAGTGCCCGCCATTAAAAAGGCGGTCACGAAAAAGCCAGCAGTGACTACTGAGGCAAATGCACCAGTAAAAACTGGCGTGCGCGTTAATGCCAGCACGAAGGTTGTCGTGAAAAAAACAACAGCAGTAAAAACGGAAGTCCCCAAAACGGTTGTAGATGTGAGTGCAAAGGTAAAAAAAGCAAAATTAGTACGCGACAGTTTTACGATGCCAGAAGCTGAATATGCTGTGTTGGGGCAAGTAAAGCGCACTTGTCTGAAGGCTGGCGTTGAAGTAAAGAAAAGTCAGTTGTTGCGTATTGGTCTGGCCTTATTGAATAAGACGGATGTTCCTGCACTGAAGAAGCTGATTGCTGATCTTGCACCATTAAAAGCAGGCCGTCCAAAAAAAGAAAAATAAGATCAAGTCCATTCTCTTTTATATACCTGTTTCGTTGAATTTTATATCGAGTAACGTATGTTCAAAAGCCTTCAATTATCGTCTGATATTGAAGGCTTGTTGTTTTTTGGGTTGTCATAAAACCGACATCAATTTGTCATCCTGCTGAAGTATTACTAATTTATTCTCTGTTCGTCGAATGAACGACATCTTGAGACATAACAAGGATGATGAATGCGATTACTCACGATACCCGCGGATGCTAATCCCAGTTTTTCTAAGCTCAACCTGAGTCTTGCCACGACGACAGAAGAAGTGAGAGAAGTGCAACGTTTGCGTTATAAAGTGTTTATTGAAAGCATGGGGTTGTCTGCATTATCCAACCCAGACGGATTAGATAAAGACGACTTTGATGCCTATTGCGATCATCTTATTGTTCGTGACACAAAAACACTCAAAGTTGTTGGTACGTACCGTATATTAGGACCTAACGCCGCGCGTGAAATGGGGCGTTATTACTCCGAGACAGAATTTGACCTATCCCGCTTGCAGAACGTTCGTCACTCTATTGCAGAGGCCGGTCGCGCTTGCATTCATCCGGACTACCGCAGTGGTTCTGTGATCATGTTGTTGTGGGCAGGTTTGGCAGCGTACATGCGCCGCGAGCGTTGTTCTCACCTGATTGGTTGCGCAAGTATCAGTCTGACTGATGGTGGTCAGAATGCAGCGGCAATCTATCGCGGTCTGACCCAAAAAGATTTTTGTCCCTTGGAATATCGTGTGACGCCACACGTGCCGTTTCCGTTGGATGAAATCGATACGACTAACGTCGAAGCGCGGATTCCACCGTTACTTAAAGGCTACTTACGTGCTGGTGCCTGGGTCTGTGGTGATCCTGCATGGGATCCTGATTTTCATAGTGCAGATTTATTCGTGATGTTGCCATTAGCGAATTTGGATGACCGCTACGCACGCCATTACAATACTGGAGAGCAGTGATTGTGAAGGCTGCAGAGAAGTTCCTGAATAAAAAAATGCATAAAATCAGCAAAAAAAATGTGGTACGTTTTCGTACCATATGGATTTCCGATTTACATTTAGGAACAAGCGGATGTCAGGCCTCAAAGCTCCTTGAGTTTTTACGTGCTACCGAGTCCGAAACCTTATACTTGGTCGGGGACATCATCGATGGCTGGCAGTTAAAGCGACGTTGGTATTGGGATCAGGCGCATAACAACGTAGTACAGACGGTATTGAAAAAAGCAAAGAAGGGAACAAACGTCATTTTTGTTCCTGGTAATCATGATGAGTCTGTTCGCCAGTTTATTGATCTTGATTTTGGTGGCATCAAAGTCCGTGATGAGTTAGTGCATACGACGGCAGATGGTCGCCGCATGCTGGTATTGCACGGTGACCGATTTGATGGCGTCATTGCTTGCGCTAAGTGGCTTGCTTACGTTGGTGATAGTTTGTATACCGTTATTTTAAAATTCAATCAGATTTTCAATAACTGGCGTGCAAGGGCAGGGTTACCGTATTGGTCACTTTCTCAATATTTAAAGTTAAAAGTCAAAAATGCTGTCAGCTACATCACTCAGTTTGAAGATGCTTTGGCAGATGAGGCGCGCAGAAAGGGAGTAGATGGGATCATTTGTGGTCACATTCACAAACCTGAAATTCGCGATATCAATGGCATTCTGTACTGTAACGATGGTGATTGGGTCGAAAGTCTTTCCGCACTGGTAGAGGATGCACAGGGGCAGCTAAGTCTGGTAACCTGGCTTGATATTATGCAATCGGTTACATCGCGTGCGGCGGCTGCTGACGTTGATGCAGACGGCGAGGTTGATGCTGATATCGATATTGACGCTGAGATCTCTATCGCCGTCTGATTTAAAAAGCCTTACCTGACGATGTTCAGGTGAACTGACCCCATTTAGTTGGACAGTTTAATTGCTATGCTACTAAGGGCTGATTTCTGTATTGCACAGGACTCAGCCCTTTTAATTTCATTTTGATGCGGTCATGATTATAGTATCGAATATAGG